>JBKEGM010000283.1:0-4175 GCA_046710005.1 Natrialbaceae archaeon | reverse complement strand
CACGAAAATCTTCGATTTTCGAACGACCTTGTTAGGTGGGCGGACAGGCCGCCTCCGGAGGACGGTTCGGAATCCGCTCCGTTCCGACCGATTCCTAAATCATTGTAGGGCGGCCAGTCACTTAAAAGTCAACGTGGGAACTCGGGGCAGGCGTTTGAAATGTGGTATGTTTCCCAGAGTGACGGCGCGTATCCACGCCGTGAACGGCGTGGTATTGCGCCTGTTAAGCCTATAAGCGATATTTTGTCTGTTTACCAACTTCAGAAAGAAAGAATCTCAACAGAAAATGCCGGTGAAAATTCCCTCAAATCACCGAAACGGCCATGAATGTTTTAGTCAGAGGCAATCGACACTGAAGATGGGAAAATGAAACGGGGGCTCTCGCCGCAAACCGAATACGAGGTCATGGAAGCGACGCGAGAGGTCCTCGGTCGGGAGGGACTCTCCGGATTGACCCTCGACCGAGTCGCGGGGCAGACCAACGGTGATGCGAAAGTCCACGAGCATTACGACTCGCCAGTAGAACTTGTGACGGCGTTCGTCGATTACGAGCGCGACCGGTTTGAGGAGTTCCTGATGATGACGGCCGACGACCCGAACCTGCGCTTCCGGGCGCTGCTCGACGTGGCGGTCGGACTGGAGGGCGTGGAAGAGGACGGCCTCGTCCCGGCGTATCTCGAGATGCACGCCCAGGCGTCCGAAAACGAACAGCTCCGGGAGGCCCTTTTCGCACTCGATTCGGAGATCAGAGACTCACTGGCGGAGACGATACGAAACGGCATCCAGGAAGGAACGTTCGAAGCGGTCGACCCGGAGGCCGCAGCAGCCATCATCTACGCGACTCACATAAGCACGGCTGTCAAGAGCGGGCTGGGTGCGGACACCGCGGACATCAGGGACGGCCTGGACGAGTTCGTGCTCTCTGCCATCAGAAAGGAGCCATGACCACGAATCCAACGGTCTCGCGACGCAGCCGCCAGATATCGACCATCGAACCCCAGTCGGGAAGGTAACCGGCGACGGCCGCCTGAAGGAGGTACTTACTTTTCGCCGTCGGCCGAACGTCAACCCATGCAACACGGACGCTCCCGCGAACTGTATGATCGGGCGCTGTCAGTCATGCCAGGCGGCGTCAACTCGTCGGTCCGGGCCGCCATCGAGCCGTACCCCTTCTTTATCGAACGCGGCGACGGCGGCCACGTCATCGACGCGGACGGCAACCGGTACGTGGACTGGGTAATGGGACTGGGTCCGCTGCTGCTGGGCCACGACATGCCCGAATCGGTCCGGGCGGCCGTTCAACAGCGCGCCAGCGAAGGGCCGATGTATGGCGCCCCCTCGGAGATCGAGGTGGAACTCGCGGAGTTCGTCGCTCGACACGTCCCCTCGGTCGAGAAAGTCCGGTTCGTCAACTCGGGGACTGAAGCGACCGTCTCAGCGCTTCGGCTGGCTCGCGGATACACAGGGCGTAATAAGATTGTGATCATGCAGGGCGGCTATCACGGCGCCCAGGAATCGACGCTGGTCGAGGGCGGCCCCGGCAGCCAGCGGCCGTCGACCGCCGGGATTCCCCAGGCCTTCGCCGAGCACACCATCCCGGTCCCGTTCAACGACCGGGAGACGGTTACCCGCGTCTTCGAAGAACATGGCGACGAGATCGGGGCCGTGCTCACCGAACCGATCCTGGCGAACAAGGGGATCGTGACGCCGGTCGACGGCTTCCACGAGACCCTCCGGGACCTCTGTGACGATTACGACGCGCTGCTGATCTTCGACGAGGTCATCACCGGCTTCCGGATCGGCGGGCTCCAGGGTGCCCAGGGGAAGTTCGGCATCACGCCCGACGTGACCACCTTCGGCAAGGTCGTCGGCGGTGGCTTCCCGGTCGGGGCCATCGGCGGGAAAGCGGAAATCATCGAACACTTCACGCCATCCGGCGACGTTTTCCAGGCCGGCACGTTCTCGGGCCACCCGGTTACGATGGCGGCCGGCCTGGAGACCCTGAAGTTCGCCGCCGAGAACGACGTTTACGAGCACGTGAACGGTCTCGGGAAGAAACTCAGGGAGGGCCTGACCGAGATCGTCGCCGATCGCGCTCCGGAGTACACCGTGGCCGGAACGGGGTCGATGTTCAAGGTGCTCTTCACCCGCGAGGGCCCGGACGACCTGGATGGACAGTGCGATGGCGGGTGTCAGCAACGATCCGACTGCCCCCGCTACGACTACTGTCCGAAGGACGGCGCGGACGTGGCCGACGCCGAGACCGAGCGCTGGCGCCGCCTGTTCTGGCCGGCGATGAAAGAACAGGGGATCTTCCTCAGCCAGAACCAGTTCGAGTCCCAGTTCGTCAGCTACGCCCACGACGAGGCGGACGTCGAGGAGACGCTGGACGCCTACCGGGAAGCGCTGTAGGCCGGGCGCTGTTCGCCGGGCAGGACACTTATGCCCGGTATCGACGTAGCGTGAACCCGTGTCACTCGTGGCGACGCTCTCGCTGTTCGACCTCCTCTTTCTGGTGAGCACCGGGTTGCTCCTCGCCGCCAGCGTCGCGTACCGTCGCGAGCGGACCGACATCGCTCGCCCGTTGGCGATTAACGGGTGGTTCTGGTTGGGCGTGTTTTGGTCGTTCGCCCTGCTGGCCGACGTCTTTGGGGGCTGGAACCTAATCGCTCGGTAGGTTGGCGTCCACGGGGTTCTCTGGCATGCCCTTTTCTGGCTTGGGAGCTGGTACATTGCTGTGCTCGTCTGGATCAAACGGGGTCCTATCGTCCGGCTGACCGTGGCCTGCGCCGTGATGGGAACGATCCTCGCCGCGTTCGGATTCCTGCATCCCTTACATCGGGAGGTACTCGAAGTAACGACGGCCCTTACCGCAGGAACTCTTCGTGAGTGAGGTGCCCGCGCGGTGGACGATCGTGACGGTGAGGTTGCCGGACTGGTTGGTGAAGGAAAACTCGAGATACGCGTCGGGAGACGGCTCAGTTTGGGTTCCCGATAGATCGAAGACAAAGACGCCGAGGGCCATCGTCCCCACGATCGCCAGCGCGACCATGAGGACGGTCCCGACGGCCGAACTCGCACCGCCACTGTCCTCCTCAAGATCACCCATAGTCCATTGTTTTATTTGAATTGAAATAAAAACACTGACTGTTCAAGGCCGACTCAGGGATTCGTTTCTTCCTCGTCCACTGATTTATCGGCCGCCGAATCATGCTCCGGCCTGGACGGACGGGAGCGATCGTCCTCGGACCGTCCCGAACCTGCGTGGTCGGCTCGGGATTGTCGTCGAGGCGACGATCTCGATCGATTCCCTTCCTGTTCGTCGTCCCTGACGCTGGAAGACCGGCGTCGTAGATCGATCCCGAATCGGTCCCGGAGTATCGTTCGGAGACGCCGCCATCCGGCGATCGAGACGGTTCCGAACACGCCGAGGACGAACATCCCGAGTACCGTCGGGATGCCGTACCCCAGGACGATCAACACCCACTTGACGACGATCAACCCACTGTACAGTGAATCAGCGAACGCGTCCCCGAACCCGGCCAGGTCGGGTTGGGTCGCCGGCGGCTTGCGTTGTTCCGGTTCGTGGACGTCCACGGTAATCGTACTCATCGCGGCCCGGCGTTCGAATCCCTGCCGTTTCTCCTCGAGATTCCGGATCCGGTGCCGGAGGTCGTCGAGGTCCGACCGGATGTCGTCGGCTCGGTGCGGATCATCCGTCCGGTTCAGCCGACGTTCGAGGGTTCGCTCCTCGCGGCGGAGGTCCGCGAGTCGGGCCCCCGTTTGGTTGTACTCGTTCGAGAAATCCTGGACATCGACGGACTCGCTTTCGACGGATCCCAGTGTCGCGATCCGGTCGCGGACCGCGGAGAAGTTCTCCGGTGGGACCTTCACGACGATGGTCCCGCCGTCCCACGGCCCACGGCTCTGGCGATCCCGGTCGCCGACGTACCCACCGCGTTCAGTGGCGGTCGACCGGATGGTATCCAGCGTCGACGCGTAGTCGTCGATCTCGATCGCTATCGACGCCTGTCTGACGACGATTCGCCGGCCGTCAGCCGCGTAGAAGCTTCCCGGCGAGTCCCCGGCTGCGGTCGCGTCCGGGGCAGAAGCGCCACTATCACCGGCAGTACCGGCATCGCCGCCACCGCCGGCACTACACCCCGCGAGAACGA
>JBKEGM010000282.1:0-4177 GCA_046710005.1 Natrialbaceae archaeon | reverse complement strand
GCGTCGACGTTGCTCTCGAACGAGTCCCGATAGGCGGCGAAGGCGTCCTCGGTCGTCTCGAACCGACGTCGCATCGATTCGAACTCGCCGTTCAGATCGGACACGTCCCGCTTTTCGTCGACGTCCATTGCGAACTGGTCCGCGTATTGCTCGAACTCCTCGCGTGCTTGATCGAACGTTTCACCCTCCTTCTCGAATGCATCGAGTTTGTCGTTGACGCTCATGGTGCGTTGTGTGCCGAAAAAACCGGTAATTGGTGGTGTAAGCCTCCGTGGAGCTGGCGGCCGATTAGGCTTCCGCGCCGGCCGTCAGCTCGGCTTGTTCGATCTTTGCTATCTCTTCTGCGTAGTGGAGGAACGTGTCGACAGAGGCGGCGACGACCCGTGCCTCGACGGTCAGAATTTCGATGCCGACAAGGGAGATCCGCGCCCAAACGTCTACGACGACGCCCTTGTCAAGAACTCTATCCAGCACTTCTGCCAAACCTGAACTGTCCGGTTGTGCCATTGTCTTTCTCACCTAACTCCGTTCATTCGTAAAACCCCCGGTGATAAATATATCAGTCTTGTTTCAATGGTCGTATTGCTATCCGTTTCGACGGTCGTAACGCAGGGCGAACTCGTAGACGGCTTTTAGAGGTTGGCTATCCAACCCCTTGTCGGAAGCGGATCAAGACTGACATAATGACGACACATCCAGACGAAATGCGACGGCTCGACCATCCGTGGTACGAGTTGCTTCCGCGCGAAGTGGAACGGTTTTTCGGCGAAGACAGTGGGCAGTCCTTGCTAGTTACCGGTGCGCCGGGAACCGGCAAAACGCTGTTCACCCTTCGTGTACTGGATACGCTTGCGCGGGGGCGGGATGAGGCGTTGTACGTCTCCTCGCGAATCGACGAGGACGCCATCCGTCGGCTGTACCTCGAGGGGTATCCCTCGCTCGACCCGACGAATGTCCTCGATTTGTCCCGCGATCCATTGGACACGCCGATGGATGTCGAGTTTCCATTCGATGACCTCTCCACGGACACGTTTCTGGACTGGGTTCGATCGATTAATAACGTCAGCCATGGGCTCGCCATCGCGTTCGACAGTTGGGAACTGATACGGGAGTCACTTACTTCACCGGGTCGCGACGAGGTGGGCGAGGAGGTGCTTGCGGATAGGCTGGCATCGTTGGCACGGCAGGAGAACATCGATCTGCTGCTCGTGTCCGAAAACAGGGCCGCACCCACGCTGGAGTATATCGGTGATGGCGTCGTTCGGTTTGACGTTGAAGAGAACTCTACCGGACAGACGGTCCGACAGCTGCGACTTGAAAAGCTCCGCGGAATTCACATCGGCAACCAGGTGAAACACTTCACCCTGGTCGGCGGTCGATTCCGGAGCTATTCCCCGCTCCGAATCGGGGCGATTCGGACGTGTTCCGGGACGGAACAGTGGGAGCCGAGAGTTGGCACCAAGTCGACGTTCGCGACGGGGATCGAGACGCTCGACGACTTGCTTTCCGAGGGCTATAACCGCGGGAGTGTCGTTCACGTCGAGCTCGGGCCGGACCTGCCTCGCGACGCGTGGGCCCTCGTTGCCCTGCCGACGATCAGGAACTTTCTGGCCCAGAAACGAGGGATCGCGGTCGTCCCGCCCCGCGAGGGCAGCCCCGGTTTGCTCCATAGCGACCTGAGTGCGTCCGTCTCGCCGGACCTGTTCGAGCGACATTGTGTCGTGTTCGAACAGTCGACTGGGCTCGACGCCACTGTCCCCGAGGCCCTTATCGACACCGAGTGGCCGGCCGAACGCGGGAAAGAAAATCGAGACACGGCGATCCCGGACCCAGAGCATGAGGCGGGTGGCGACGGGCTCGATCACCGGGGCCTTGCATACGCGGAGTACCTGACGGAGGTTGAGCGAATCCGTCCCCCGGACGACGGACCGGTATTGCACGCCCTCAGTACGGACGCGATGGAGGCCGCGATCGGGTCTCGGCTGGGGGAGTTCGCGCATTACGTCGCCCTTCACAACGATCTGGCGTTACTCGTCACCAAGCCTGGAAGCGAATTACGGGCCAGTACCGACCGGGTCGCTGACGTTCATCTTCGCCTCGAACGACGGAACGAGGTCATCGTTCTCTCCGGCCGGAACCCGGTGACCCCGCTGCTTGGCGTCGGCATCGATACCGAACACGGGATCCCTCGGATCGTGCTTCTGGAGATGGTATGATGCGGGCAAAGCCACGATCAGAGAGAGAGTATACCCATCAGGACCATAACAAACATATGACAAACGTTTACGCCTACGGCATCATCGAGCAAGAAGACATCGAGTTGGATATCGACAGCGTTGCAGGGGCATCGAACGTATATACGGTCGATTACAAGACGCTCTCGGCGATCGTTTCGGACATCGACACGACCGAACCGGAACGAACCGACGAGGACGTCGAACGCCACAACGAGGTGCTCCGGACCGTCATGGAACACGGCGACGGCCGCACCGTCGTTCCCATGAGTTTCGGAATGGCGTTCAAGGACACACGCACGCTCAAAGGCGTGATCCGGGGCGCTCGCCGCGCCTTTCGGAAGGCCCTGAACGACGTCGACGGAACCATCGAACTGGGCGTCAAACTCCTCGCCAGCGACCCGGAGGCCGTCGACGGTGACGCCGTCCGCGAGGACGTCGACCAACGACTGGGTGATCATTGTATCAACGAAACCGACAACGATCTCTTCAGCGACCGACTCGTCCTGAACAAGTCGTATCTCGTCGACAGGGCCGAACAAGGGGCGTTCGACGACGCTATCGACGAGATCGAAGCGGAGTACGAGGACGACCTCATAGTCCAGTACACTGGGCCTTGGGCCCCGTATAACTTCGTCGACATCCACATCGGCGCCGACAAAGGTGGTGGGTGAGAATGCTGCTGGTCGACGACCTCCTCGTTCGACCCTTCGTGTCGATTCTGGAAACCCTCCAGACGCTCGCACTCCAGGAGATGTACGACATGGAATCGCTGCAGGACGACCTGAAGGAAAATCGTCTGCTGTTCGAGGTCGGCGAACGTTCCAAGGAGGAATACGAACGACGAAAGGCGGAACTCGAGGCCGAGATCGAGATGGCCGAGGCGGTTCAAAAACAGATGAACGGCCGCATCGAGGTGAAAGGATGACCCCAGTCGATGAGGACCCGGACGGAGGGGACCGCGACGATTCGACCGAGGCGGTCGAAGCGTTGGTGGAGACGATAAGGTCGGTCCTCGAATCCCTCTCGGAAATCGAGGAAGAGGAGGGCGGTCGTCGGCACAGCGGCGGTCGGATCGATCGGGGATCGACGACCGTCGATTATCAACTCGACGTGTCGGTCGGACTTGACGACGTCCTGGACGAAACCGACGATGGCGACCGGGGGGAAACCGAACCGAAACGCACGATCGAACTCGACGCCGATGCGGTCGAACCCAGCTATGTGGTTCGGGTCTACGAGAGCGACGACACGGTTCGCGTCGTCGCCGACTTGCCCGGTATCAACGAGGGGGACGTCGACGCGTCCCTTGCCGACGGTGGCGATCGGTTGGAACTGTCAGTTGAGGGCAAGGTCGTCGAGTCCGTCCCGCTCCGGTGGGGCGCAACGACCATGACTGACGTCAGCTTCACGAACCAGATTCTGGAGATCACCCTACGGAAAAACGATGACACGGAATAGTGACAAGCGGAACCTCGAACGGGACAAGGCGATTCGAAAAGCGCTGGCGAACCGCGACAAAGCACGGCGCAAACTCCTCAAGCAACGGAGAGAGTTGGCACGGCGCCGGCGAGAGAACCGTGAGACTTCGGCGGCGAACCGCGAGGACGGGGACGAGGACGAGACGAATCCAACGGCCCACTCGACGATACCCCGCCAGAAAACGAACGCGGAGAACGCAGCCCGCAACTCGAACACCACGGTCCCGGACCGACCGAAACACTCCCCTACCTCGCCGGCGGAGCGACTGTACGGCGTCGGACTCCGTGACGCCGTCGAAGGTTCGGGTGCTGACTCGAGCGACGACGATGAGGACGGAACGGAAGGCGGTGAGACGTCGTGAGCGATCCGAAGCCGACGCGAACGCAAGGGGACCTCGCCGAGTTGGTGGAAACGCTGCTGGATAAAGGGGTCGTCATCAACGCCGACATCGCCGTGACGGT
>JBKEGM010000281.1:0-4179 GCA_046710005.1 Natrialbaceae archaeon | reverse complement strand
GAGGTCCGGGCAGACGGGACGGCACCGAACCTCGGTCCCATCGGGGAACGACTCACGGTTGTCCAGGCGGATACCACGAAAAGCGGGGCCGGCACGATCAGTGCTGGGCTGGGCTGGACCCAGGCGAGCGACGGTCGAGGACTGTTCTACGAAGGAGCAGGAGCGGTCGAGGCTGGAACAGTTCGCGAGGAAATCGAACGGGGACTCGAAGCCGGCGTCGATCTGCGCGATTGGGAACCCGAAGCAACCGAGATCCGAACCGTGACGACGGCGGAGGAGTCCGAAGAGTACGTCGCAGCAGTCGCTGTCGCGGTATACGGGGACAGCGAACCGCTGCTCTGATACCGGCGTCCGGGTCGATTACCGTTGCCGACACAAATAGCCGTCCGGACACACAAGGCCGCTACCGCTGGTAATCGACCGATGGCCTTTTACGGACTTCCGTCTAATAACGTCATCACACCGAATGAACGGAAACACGCCCTACGCTGGAATGCCGGGTATCACGCAGGCCGGTAGGCGGGCCGAAAATGACGTTCCGGAACTCACCCCCGAACAGAAACACTCTCTTCGCCGGGAGGTTGCGACGATTGCAGCCCGGACCCGGGATTTCCTTCCAGACGAGTACGCCGTCGACATCAACGTCAGGGCCGGCGTTACTGGCCCGACCGCCACCGTGGCGGTTCACCCACCGGCAGGCCATCCGGTCAGCGCGGGATTCACCCCTGAGGCAGACGACGTCGATGGCACCGACGTCATTCCCATCGAAGATCGCGACGAAGTCGCTCAAGGCCTTGCCGCGAGCGCCGCGTTGCAGGTGAAACAGGCGGTCCAGGACAACGTCACCCCGACAGCGCGATAACCCTCTCCTGCCCAATCGATCCGCCATCTGGTTTCGTCGCCAATAACTCCACCGTCACCAGTGACCCGATTCAGCCCGTCCGTCGCACCGACCTGGATTCGCTTCGGGATCGTTGTCGCCTGGGCACTCGTTTTGCTGTTCGCGGCCGTGTCCGACCCGTCGGGCACGGGACTGTCCCGAAGTGGCCCGCTCGGAGCGTTCGGCTTCGACAAGTGGCTCCACGCCGGTGGGTACGCAACGTTCGCGCTGCTTCTGGCGTACGCCCTGGTACCGCGCTGGCGAGGGACTCGCCGGGGGTTGATTGCAACACTCCTCCTGGCCGGCGGCTACGGGATTGCCTTGGAAGTTCTTCAGCAGCCCCTCGCCTACCGATCGTTCGATCCGGCCGATGCGACGGCGAACCTCCTGGGAGCATTCGTCATTGTAGTGGTGGTGGCGCTGGCTTCACGGGGTACCGACTGGTTCCGGACGGGTTCCCAGTCGGCGAGTGGCGAAAATCGATAACCGGAGAAACGGTCCCCGATCCACCGGCGAGGGCGAGACCCATGGGGTTATACGGACCCGACCGTTACGCCGGAGCGATGAGCGAGCCGAGCCCCGAAGTTTACGAGCAGGGCAAGGGCATGGATGCCCATAACCGGGTCATGCGAGAGATCCGGGCCCAGAAGGACAAGCAGTACGATCCACACGAACCCACCCGGGTCTGGATCGATGAGGACAACACGCCGGAGGGCGTCGTCGACTCGCTGACGATCGTCCTCAACACAGGCGGGTGCCGGTGGGCACGCGCCGGCGGGTGTACGATGTGTGGGTACGTCGCCGAATCCGTCGAGGGTGGAACCGTCCCCCACGAGGCCCTGGTCGATCAGGTCGAGACCGTCCTCGACTACGAGCGCGAGCACGCGGACGGCACCCCGGACCTCGTGAAGATCTACACGTCCGGCTCCTTCCTCGACGAGCGCGAGGTGCCGGCCGAAACTCGCGAGTTCGTCGCCGATACCTTCGCGGATCGGCAGCGAATCGTCCTCGAGAGTCTGCCGGACTTCGTCGATGCCGAAAAACTGGTCGACTTCACCGAACGCGACCTGGCGGTCGACGTCGCCGTCGGGCTCGAAACTGCGACCGATCGCGTCCGCCACGACTGCGTGAACAAGTACTTCGACTTTGACGACTTCCTTGCCGCCGTCGAAACCGCCGACGAGGCGGGTGCAGGCGTGAAGGCCTACCTGCTCCTGAAGCCGCCGTTCCTCTCGGAAGCCGAGGCCGTCGCGGATATGAAACGGTCGATCCGGCGCGTGGCAGAGCTTGACCCCGTCCACACGGTGTCGATGAACCCGACGAACGTCCAGCGATACACGATGGTCGACGAACTCTACTTCCGTGACGGCTATCGGCCACCCTGGCTCTGGTCGGTTGCTGAAATCCTCCGCGAGACTGCGGACGTCGATGCCATCGTCGTGTCCGATCCAGTCGGCCACGGCTCGGATCGAGGACCGCACAACTGCGGCGATTGTGACGACCGAGTCACCCGGGCCATCGAGGACTTCGACCGTCGGCAGGATTCAGCGGTATTCGACCAGGTGAGTTGCGAGTGTAAGGACACGTGGACGGCAGTAATGGAGCGCGAGCGAAGTTACGGGATCCCCCTCGCCGAATGACCTGGCAGGATTTGTTACTCGGGGCGTCCTGACGGGGTCGTTTCGCCCACCAGTTTTGGCAGCCTGAGTTTCACGATCGAGCCCCGGGGGTCGTTATCCTCGAAGTCGATCTTCCCGCCAGCTTGGGTAACCACCCAGTTGACGAGCCAGAGCCCGAGACCGCTGGCATGGCGGAGTTGGGTGATTTCCTGGTCTTCGGCCAGGAGTTCCCGTTCTTCCTGTGGCATACCGGGTCCATTGTCGCCGACCTCGACGAACAGTTGGCCCTCCCGCTCCTCGATCGAGACGCGGACCTCGGGCCGCCGGTCGTTGTGCAGGCAGGCGTTCTCGAGAACGTGGTAGATGGCCGTCTCGAGCAAGTCGTCGCCCTCGATCCGCGCCTGTTCCGGCACGTCGATCTCGAAGGACGCCTCCGGAAACTTCGTCTCGAGCGCATCGACGGCGTGTTGGACCCCCTCCACGAGATCCATGGCGCCCATCGGAACGTCACGATCTAGGGTTCGCTCGACCGTCCGGGTCTTCTCGGCCATTCCGATCAGTTCGTCCGCACGCTCCTTGATCACCGCCGCGTATTGCTCGTCCGGTCCGTCGACGACCCTGGCCAGCATATCGGCCGAGCCCTTGATGATGTTCATCCCGTTGCGGAGGTCGTGCCTGAGAACCCGGTTGAGCACCTCGACGCGCTGTTCGCGTTGCTTTCGTTCGGTGATGTCGGTGTAGAGTCCAAAGGTCCGCTGGACGTCTTTTCCGGGATCCACGGGAATCACCGTCAACCTGAAATCCCGAAGGCCCTCCGCCGTTCGCCGGCGAACCTCGCGCTCGACGATCTGTCCGGCATCGGCACGAGTGTCAATCGTCTCCTGTTCGTTTTGCCGATCAGGGGGCACGATGTACTCGTTGATGTTCTCCCCGGCAATGGCGGATTCGTCGAAGCCGAACACGTCCTCGAACGCGGGATTGACCGACCGAACGATCGGTTTCCCGTTTCGATGTTCGCCGTGGACGACCGGATCCGGAACGTTCTCGAACAATGCAGCGAACCGATCGCGTTCACCCCGGAGTTCCGCCTCGAACCGGACGCGTTCGATGGCGTCCGCAACGTGGGCGATAAGGAGTTCCGCCAGATCCGTGTCGTTTTCGTCGAAGGCCCCGATTTCCCGGGACACTGCCTGAAAGACGCCCACCTCGCCGACGGGAACCGATAGGAGCGACCGGTAGTTTTCGTCTTCTGGCACCGCCTCGCCGGCTGCTCGAAGGTCGTCGATCACGAATGTCTCCCCTTCCCGGTGGGTCTTCCCGGCGATACCCTCGTCGGCTGGAGCCGTATCGACGTAGCCCTCCGGGAGCAGGTCCGACGACGTCGCGCGCGTGATCATCGTGTCGCCCACGACCTCGTCGACCACACACTCGTCGAACCTGAGCACGCCCTCCGCAGCATCAACGGTCAGGTCCCAGATTTCCCGCTCGGTCTCACACTTGTCGAGTCGGGCCACGACGGCGTGCAAATTCTCGATTTTTGCGTTGCGCTCCCTGAGTTCCGCCGCGATATCGGCCCGATCGAGCGCCGCCTCGGTGGTCGTGGCGAGGATATCAGTGAAGTTGACGTCGATCGTCTCGAACGCCTCCTGACGGTCCGCGCCGACCGTGAGCAGACCGTGC
>JBKEGM010000280.1:0-4186 GCA_046710005.1 Natrialbaceae archaeon | reverse complement strand
TGACGGTCCCGTGGCCGCCGGCGACGAGGGCGTTGGTTCGCCGAGGATCGAATGTCACGTCGGAAACGACGGCTTCGAGGTCCATCACGTCGCCATTCCAGTCGAAACCGGTGGCAGACCCAACTGCGGGTCGAACCGTGACATGTGCTGCCTCGGACCACATACCGAGGCGGTCCTCGTAGATCATCTCGTCTGGGCTCGATTCCCAATAGCAGATCGTGACATCACCGTAATCGTCGGGATGTTCGACGGCGATTTCGATCATCGGGCGGAGGGATGCCAGGCCGTCACCGGTTGCCACGATGAGGAGATCCGACTCCTGGAGGCCCACGGTGTCGAATCCCTCCCCGTACGGTCCCCGAATCCCGACTTCACCGCCAACGCCCAGACTGAGAAGCTCTTGAGTAACGCTTCCGACGTCACGAATCAGTAATTCGTAGGGTCCCTCCTCTTTGGGTGGCGATGCGACAGCAACCGGGGCTTCCCCCATCCCTGGGACGATCGCTTGGACGTATTGCCCTGGCTCGTGATCGAGGGCCCCATCCGTGTCGAACTCCACCGAGACGGTCGAGGCTTCGTTACTGATCGATCGCTCACCGACGATCGTGACGGGCCTTGGCTGATACGCGGACCATGGCCGTGACAGGATTGGATCGTTCGCGGGCACGCCGAAATTCGTCATCGACACTCACCTCCAGTATCGCACGCCGGTGCACTTCCTAACGCCGAGTACTGCTGGTCATCCATAGCGTTCTCACCGTGCCGAATCTCAGTTCCATGTGAACAAAAGCCAGGGTGAGCATCCCCAGGATTCGAGAATCCGTCCCACTGATCGGTGAAGCGAGAGTCGAAAATCGTAGACGTTCGTTCCTCGTGGTCCTCCCGCCCAGTTAACTTTCGAGTTTATGTATACGCGCTCGCCAACTCCTCTTCCATTTCCTCTTTCACCTCGGGTATCGGGCATTCGTTGACTCCCCCCGTCGGGGCCGTTAACGATTGTGGGTCTCTGTGGACCTAACCTGCGCCTGGCACTATCCGTATTTCCCGGTTGAGTGACGATGACCCGCCTTATCAGGAAAGCCGGCAGGAACGACCGGATAATTAAGTAACTGGCTCCCCTATTATTTACTAATGGCCAAAATTCACCTCGATGAGGAGACTGTCGATCGCCTGGACCAACTCCGTATCGAAGAGGAATCGTACGACCAAGTGGTCACGGAACTCATCAACATTTACGAGGCCGAAGGACTCACAATCCATCGATCGGGTGACGGCTAATCGTCGGCTTCGAGGGTCCGTACCTCGTCCCACCGGCCTCTCTTTTCGAGGTGGTCCTGGAGGGCGGACGCGTACTCTTGGGCCAGGTCTGCCGCCGCTTGCTTTCGTTCGGTATGGTCCGAGCTGGTCCCCTCACTCCCCAGACCGAGCGCGTCTTTGATCCCATCGAGGAAACCGCTTTCCGATCGATCCTGGTCGCCGCCAGGAGTGCCCGGGACGGCCCCGCGCTGAGTACGAATGTTTTCGAGTTCCGGCATGATCGCGTCGAGGTTGCTCGTGTCCGGGACGATCCGCGCCTGCTGCGGGTCGTCAGGATGTTCGATCTCGAACTCGACGGCGGTCATGATCAGGCTCCACTCCTGGTTCGAGAACTCCGAGTCGAGGACGCGTTCGGAGAACTCGCTATCTACCGCCATCCGTTCGCCAACGACCTGATCCGTCCAGTTGCTCATATTTCCACGTCGCTGCCCGGCGGCATCAGCGTTGCGCCACCGTCTCGCACTTCGACATCGAATCGAGTGTGAGGCTGCCGTGTGACGCTCTGTAAACCAGGCCACAGCCTGTATTTGCAATTGCCCTCGCGTCCAGTCCAGGGGCCGACTGTCGGTTCGATTGCTTTGGCCCCGCGTCTGTGGATTCGGGTGCCATTATGGTCACCACCACGGATCGGTAAAACCCACCAGAAAAATCCGCCCCTGTTAGAATGCGTCGTCCTCGAGGACTATGTCGGCCCGAAGGTCGGTGCGAAGTGCCGCGTCCACGTGAGAAAACTCGTGGGCCGTTTCGATGATGTCCTCCTTGTCCTCGCCGAGGTCACTTTCGGTTTTGACCCGGAAGCGGATCGCATCGAGATCGCCGTCCTCGTCCAAATCGGCCTCCGAATCGATCTCGACCCGGCCGAGATCCTCGATTTCACGTTCTTGGGCGGCTGCCCGGAGGGCAGGAATCCAGCATCCGGCGTATGTGGCAACGAGCGTCGGGTTCGTGTGCGGGCCGTCTTCGCCATCGCCGTCGAGTTTCAGTTCGAAGTCGCCCACGATGCTCCGTGACGCATACCCTTCCTCGGAGGTGGTTTCGATCAATATGTCGGTCATGTTGACGGACCGACCAACGAACTGGGGTGTCCTAAACGTTATCATCTTTCCACGACTCTCGGCGGAGGGTCCCACGGGATTCTAGCGGATGATGACGGGGCTTCGTCGATTGCGGTCGTTAGTCGGCCACCTTACAGACGGCCCTGGAGGGCAGCGGGCTTTCCGAACTCCGGTGTAAATCACTGGACTGCCCCGGAGACCGGAGAGAAGTCACTCGGACTGAGATCGGCGTCACAGATGACACAACCGTTTTCGAGCAACGCCTCCCGCACGCCCCCGTTGACGATGACTCGCTCCCCGCACTCGGGGCAGACGAACTCAAATTCTTTGTTCATTCCTATTAGACGCCTGAAAATTCGGCTGTTCCGTGCAAAAGCTATCGCCCCGAATATGCTGGTATTAAAAATGGTGACGGTCGGCAGTTCTCTTGCGTTTTCTCAGTTCCCGACGAGAGCTCCCAGGAGCTTTCGTTGGGCGGCCGATAGGTGCTCCGAGAACGTCGGCGTGGAGATCCCCAGTTCGTCGGCGACGTCGCCGGCGTTCGATCGTTTCGAGTATTCAAAATACCCCATCTCGTGGGCCGTTCGAAGGACCTCCATTTGGCGATCAGTGAGTTGCCCCCGGTCGACAAACACGAGGTCATCGGGATCGCCGTCGCACCCGGACTGCACCAGCCGTTCGATCGAAACGGGATAATCTTCCCGGAGGTCCTTGACGACTGCCTCCAACTCATCGAGGTCCGCTACGTGGAACTGGAGGACCAGCGATTCATTTCGGAGAGTCGTGTTGGACACGGGGACTTCATGGGATTCGATCCGGTGACACGGGCAGGTCGGATTCTCGTCCCGTGAGAACCGATAGGCCACTCGCGAATCATACGAATAGACCGGGTCCATCCGTTCGTCTTCGACGGTTGCGCTCGCGTCCGTCGTAAACTCTTCGACGATGGCTTCGTCCCCCGGCGATAAGCTTCGCGAAACATTGGTGATCGGATTGGTTCGATCCGCAACGGACTTCATAATGGGACACGCATCCCCTGCCTCAACATTGATCTCAGCCCGGATCCCACCATCCATGGTCCCATTTCATATTTCACTGCAGATTAGTCTTTCCCTGGATATTGGGGGTTGGGAATGGGTTTCGTCGGGGTCACTATACACAAGGCATCGATAACATGTATTTTGCTTGGTATGCCACCGGTGAACGGCTCACCTGGCGTGGTGCTATCGGATAGGCCCGTATATGGTGGGTTGGGGCCCCATTAGCCAGCAAATTCGGATTTCTGTGTTCTCGCTTCCAATCCGAGGTGGTATTCAGACCACGTCGGAAGCGAACCATATGAGGATACCGAGAGCTACTCTCAGTCCAGTAACGGAAGTGGCGCGGAAACCCCTGCCCACTCAGTCGAGGAGCGAATCGGCAAACACGATGAAGACCTGTTCGCCGCCGAAAGCGCAGTCGACATTCGGGCCCTCGATGGACAGATCATCGAAACCCGAAAGGGCGTCTCAGTGACGGTGGTTCAGTTCGTCGATGGCGAGAAGCACGTCTTTCTCGAGGAAAAATTCCCACGCCCTTACGAAGATGGTGAGATTATGGGAATCAAGGGAACCAGTTGGGACATTTCCCAGGTGGACCGGCGTCTCGAGGAACGGTGGCAATAGCACGACTGACTGGTCAACTTTGCCAGTGGCGCGGTGACGTACCCCGCGCACGGTGGCGCGGGGCTTCGCCGTTTGGCCTCTCCCCGGAACCGGGGAGCGTAACGGCGGCAGGCGAATTTAATTCCCTCCGCACTCCCCACGAGGGGTCGT
>JBKEGM010000279.1:0-4190 GCA_046710005.1 Natrialbaceae archaeon | reverse complement strand
TGTTCGCGAAACGCCAGGAAACGGGCATCGAACTGTATCGATCGATTGCGAGGGAGGTGGGCGCCGATCCCGACGTCGTCGAGCAAGACGTCCTCGAAGAGCAATGGCGGCCGGTCGTCGAAGCAGACCAGCAGCGTGGGCGGGACCAGGGTGTCACTGGCTCACCCACCTTCTTCATCAACGGAACCGAGGTCGATCCCACGGGCCACGACTCGTGGTACAGCGCGGTGTCGGCCGCCATCGACGACGCACTCGAATAACGGGACGACCAGGGTGAACCGGGCCGGATCGGACCGTTCACCCGGCGATCAACTGCGGCCCGAAGATCATCAGCAGGAAGCTGATCAGCATCGTCACTCCGATCGTCGTCGTGACGACCTTGACGGTCCGGCGAGTGGTGTTGATGGGAACCCGCGAGAGCATGCCTTCCGTGCTCAGTCTGAGGATATGGCCCCCATCGAGCGGGAAGGCCGGGATGCAGTTGAAAAACCCGAGCTGAACGTTGATCCACCCGGTCCAGAACAGGAGGTTCGCGAACAGGAAGAGCCCGCCGTCCATGAACGCCAACGGCCCGCCTTCGACGACGTAGAAGTTGGCGATGTCGCCCGTGAATCCGGCGAAGTTGTAGGGCAACGCCTGGAACACGAGGCTGGCGATGGGCAACAGCAGGACGACGAACACTTTGCCGACGAACGATGACAGGAGCGGGCCGAAGCCGCCCTGCCCGGCGCCGCCCCCGAGCGCGGCGAGATATCGGTCGGCCGGGTACGGTTGAATGCCGAAGTCGCTCACGGTTAGGCCGGTCACGCCCATCGCCCTTGCCTGGATACCGAGGAACCCGCCGTCGTCACCTTCCTTGTCCGCGAGGGTGACGCTGTACTGTTCCCGACTGCCGTCCACGTAGAGCGTCACGGTGACGCGCTGACCGGGATTCGTCGGTTCCAGGGCATCGATGAGGTCCCCATAGGAGATTACCCGTTCCCCGTCAAACCGCGTAACGACGACCTCGGCCTCTGGATCGGTGGTGGCACCCGCCGCTGCCAGCGGTTCATCCTCCACCACGCCCACGTACGCACCGGCCGGCGTCGTCACGTCGGTCCCGCCCTCGGTCCGGAGCGTCGCCATCCCGGAGGTGTTCTCGAGCGCGTCGAAGAACCCGGAACTCGTGGACACGCGGCTCTCGTTGACGTGCGTTATCGTCGACCCTTTCGGGACGTCTGCGGGCCCGCCGGGAACGGTGGCGGTCACGAGAACCGCCCGAGTGACGGATTTCTCCGTTTGGCCGTCATTGAGGCCCACTCGAACCGTCCGGTTCTCGTTCTCCGCGAGCGCGCTGTCCAGGTCGCTGGCGTTGGCGATCGGTTCGCCATCCAGCGACGTAATGCGGTCACCGTCCCCGATACCGGCGTCCTCGGCGGACGAACCCGGGAGTGCCCCGACGATCGGGGCGCCTGCTGCGACGCCGATCGAACCGATCACGGGACCGAACAGGAGGGCGAAGACGACCACGGTAATGGCGAAGTTGTTCGTCACCCCCGCGGCGAACATCCGAAGCTGGGCACCGCGATCGGCGCGCTGGCGACTCTCCTCTTCGGGTTCCACGAACGCGCCGATCGGAAGGAGGGCGAAAAAGACCAGTCCGAGCGAATCGATGTCGATGTCCTCCACGCGACAGAGCAGCCCGTGGCCGCCCTCGTGGACGATCAGTCCAACCGCCAATCCGAAGACGATTTCCGGGGCGGCGGCCAGCGGGAGGAAGTCGTTGACCCCCGGAATGACGAGCACGTTCCTGGGCTGGTTGACCGCCGTCGGCTGTGGATTTCGGACCGAACTGATTGCGCTGGTGAGTAACACGAGGAAGGCACCGATCATGACGACGAGCGCGATGCCGACGCCGAGGTTCGCATAGGCCCGCCAGAATCGCCGGGGGCCCGAGAGCCAGTTGAGGAACGCCCGCCCACGCTTCGTGTGTACGGTCAGGATGGGCCCCTGCGTCCCCATCGAGTCCGGGAGCAGGTCCAGTCGGCGCAGTCCAACGACGCCGAGCCAATAGACGGCGATACCGACGAGGACCCACGTCAGGGTGTCGACCATCGGTGATATCTCCGGGACGGATTCTCAAAGACGTTTGGTTCTCGGGTTTTCACCCCTCCCGTCGCAGACGCTCGACGACGAACTCGCGGTCGAGTTTGCCGAGGAACTGCCCGAGTTTCGGCCCTTCGGGCTGATCGAAGAAGAGTCGGTAGCCGGCCGCGAAGAACTCGCCGACGTCGACGTCGTGTCTGCGCGCCGTCTCGTAAATCTCGCCCTGGATGGCCTCGCCGTCGTGGCCCCCGGCGACGAAGTCGGCAAGGTCCTCGAGCGCCGCCTCGGTGTCGGCGTCGAAGTCGGTGTCCGGCACCTCGGCGCGTTTGAGTTCGTAGTTGAACTCGTTGTCCGTCCGGCGGGCCCACCGCCGGGCGCGTTCGACGCGCGCGAGAGCCCTTTCGATCGCCCACTCGGGAGCATCGTCGGGGATGTGGCCCTCCTTGCGGGCGATTTCCTCACGGAGGGCGGGGTCGTCGGTCATGCCCAGCACGGCGGCAAAGGTGTACGGAATCCGGATTCGATCGGCGTGGTGGCCCTCCACGTACGCTTCCCGTGCCTCCCGCTGGGTGCTGTCGTCGGGGTCGAATCCCAGTTCGCCCCCGAAGGAGTCGCCGTGGTCCCCCAACGCGTCACCCGGCAGGTCCGCCGGCGAGACGAGGAGTGGATAGACCCGGTCGGCCAGGGCTTCGACACGCTCCGAGCCCTCGGTCTCCCCGTAGTAGAGGCGCTCGAATCGGTCGAATTCGTCGACCAGCAGATCGAGGCGCTCGACGCTAAAGTCCCGTGCCTTGCTCGGGTCCTTCGCAAAGAAGTACCGGACGACCTCGGGTTCGATCAACTCCAGGACCTCGGAGACGAGGATGACGTTCCCCTCGGAAGAGGAGAACGGGTCGTCGTCAAGCGTGAACCACTCGTAGACCATGGGGACCGGCGGTTCGCGCTCGAGAACACTTCTGGTAATGTCCTCGCCGCTTGGCCAGGACCCCTCGGCGTGGTCCTTCCCGAACGGCTCGAAGTCCACATCGAGCACCTGCCACTGGGCCGGCCACTCGAAGCGCCAGGGGAGTTTGCCCTCTCGGAGCGTGGCGGTGCCCTCGTGACCACAGCCCTCGATAACCTTCTCGCCCGCTTCCATATCGGTACAGCGGTACTCGAGGGTCCCGTTTTTTGGATGAACCACCGTAACCGTCTCCGTGATCTTCCCACAGTTCTCGCAAACGGGGTTGAACGGGACGTAGTCTTCGTCGACTTTATCCTGGTAGTCCGCCAGGACCGTGCGGGCGCTCTCGCGGTGTTCGAGCAGGAATCGAGTGACCTCCTCGAACGTCCCGTTCTCGTAGAGGTCGGTGTTCGAGAGCACCTCGATGGGGACGCCCATGCGGTCGGCGCTGTCCTGAATAAGGGTCGCGAAGTGGTCACCGTACGAATCACAGCAACCGAACGGATCTGGCACGGCAGTGTAGGGGTGGCCGAGGTTGCGACCGAGCGCGCCCGCATTCACGTCACTGAGGTCCACGATGTTCCCCTCGAGGTCGGCCAGTTTTCGGGGAAGCTTTCGCAGGGGATCCCGGTCGTCGGCGGTGAACACCTGGCGGACCGAGTGCCCGCGGTCGCGCAACGCCTCGGCGACGAAGGAGGTGCGCATGATCTCGTTGACGTTGCCCAGGTGGGGGACGCCCGAGGGGGAGATACCGCCCTTGACGACGATCGGGTCCTCGGGATCGCGGGCCTCGATCCGGTCCGCGACCTCGTCGGCCCAGAAGACGTGGTGGCCGTCGTCGGCCTCGTCGGTCCCTGCAGACTGGAGCGTGTACGGCGTGTGCGTGCTTTCGCCGCCCTGTTCTGGACGGCTCTCGTCCTCGGCGCTCATCGCCCCCACCCTGGCGGTTCGGGCGTCCCCGCCGGGACCACGTCAGTGCCGTCGTACTCGCCCTGCTGGATGGCCGCGGCGATCCGTTCGGGGTCGGTGCCGTCGAGGACGACCGTCCGGATGCCCGCGCGTTCGATAACCTTCGCGGCGAGAAGGTCGACGGGGGCCGGCGATCCGGCGTTCATTGCCATGCCGGCGATCACGTCGACGAGTTCGCCGGGCGTGAGGCGTT
>JBKEGM010000278.1:0-4193 GCA_046710005.1 Natrialbaceae archaeon | reverse complement strand
GCTCTCGAGGCGGGCCTGACGGTAACCGGGCTCGGCCTCGCGGCCGCCGGCATCGGACTCGGCCTAATAACCATCTTCATCGACACACAATGAGCACGCACGACAACCCCGACGAACGAACAGACGACGACGGGACCGTCGCCAGGCGGGACTTCCTCAAGGGAGCCGGACTGGCGGGCCTCGTCGGCGCGACTGGTTATGGCGCCGCCCAAGAGTTCCTCGAGATGGACGGCCTGGAGGTCGTCGATGACCCCATCGGCAACTACCCGTATCGCGACTGGGAAGATCTCTATCGCGAGGAGTGGGACTGGGACTCGATTGCCCGGAGCACCCACAGCGTCAACTGCACGGGCAGTTGTTCGTGGGACGTCTACGTGAAGGACGGGCAGGTGTGGCGCGAGGAACAAGCCGGGGACTATCCCAGGATCGACGACGACATTCCGGACGTCAACCCCCGTGGCTGCAACAAAGGCGCCTGTTACAAGAACTACGTCCACGGCGCTCAGCGCGTCAAGCACCCCCTCAAACATGTCGGTGAGGAGCGCGGCGACGGCAAGTGGCAGCAGATCTCCTGGGACGAGGCCCTGACCGATATCGCCGAGGAGGTTCTGGACGTGATGGAAGACGAAGAGTACGACGCGATCAGCGGGTTCACGCCGATCCCGGCGATGAGCCCGGTCTCGTTCGCCAGCGGGTCGCGAATGATCAACCTGCTCGGCGGTGTGAGCCACTCCTTCTACGACTGGTACTCGGACTTGCCGCCGGGCCAACCGATCACCTACGGGTTCCAGACGGACAACGCCGAGAGTGCCGACTGGTACAACGCCGACTACCTCATCAGTTGGGGGTCGAACATCGACGTCACGCGGATCCCGGACGCGAAGAACTTCCTGGTCGCTCGATACGGTGGCGCGAAGACGGTCGGGATCTTCAGCGACTACTCCCAGACGGCGATCCATACCGACGAGTGGCTGGCCCCGGAGCCCGGCAGTGACGCTGGGCTGGCGCTGGGCATGGCCCGGACCATCGTCGATGAGGGCCTCTACGACGAGGCCCACCTGAAGGAACAGTCGGACATGCCCCTGCTCGTTCGCGAGGACACCGGGAAGTTCCTCCGGGCGGCGGATGTCACCGAGCTCTCGGTTCCAAACGACGCCGACCCCGAGAAGGTCATGGTCATGCAGGACGCCAACGGCGACCACCGGATTGCGCCGGGGTCGCTTGGCGTCCGCGATGGCGAATTCGACCCGGACTCGAGCATCGAGGTCGACTTCGACCCGCAACTCTCCGTCGACCAATCTGTCCAGACGACCGAGGGACAAGTGGCGGTCCGTTCGGTCTGGGAACGACTGCGCGAGCAACTCGCCGAGTACACGCCAGAAACGGTCTATCAGCAAACGGGCGTCGGTCGGGAGACCCACCAGCGGATCGCCCGCGAGTTCGCACGGGCCGACCGCGGGAAGATCATCCACGGCAAGGGCGTCAACGACTGGTACCACAACGATCTCGGCAATCGGTCGATCCAGTTGCTGGCAACGCTCACGGGCCATATCGGCCGGAACGGAACCGGTATCGATCACTACGTGGGCCAGGAGAAGATCTGGACCATCAACGGCTGGAAACACCTTTCCTTCCCCCACCTCGACAAGAGCGGGACCGGGCCGAGAGGGATGCCGACGACGCTGTGGGCCTATTACCACTCGGGCGTCCTCGACGAGGCCGCCCCGAAACTCAGGGACCGTATCGAGACGTCGATCGACAAGGGGTGGATGCCGATGTACCCAGAGGAGCGCGCCGACGGGAGTCGGCCAGATCCCCGGGTCTTCTTCCTCTGGCGGGGGAATTTCTACAACCAGGCGAAGGGCAATACGTTCATTCGGGAGACGCTCTGGCCGAAACTCGACCTGGTGGTAGACGTCAACTTCCGGATGGACAGCACGGCGATCAACTCGGATTACGTCCTGCCGACGGCCAGCCACTACGAGAAGTACGACCTCTCGATGACGGACATGCACACCTTCGTGCACCCGTTCACGCCGGCCGTCGAACCCCTTGGCGAGGCCAAGTCCGACTGGGAAATCTTCCGCCTGCTTGCCGAACGCATCCAGGAACTCGCCCGGGAACGTGACGTCGGGCCGATCCAGGACCGATCCTTCGACCGGGAACTCAACCCAAAGACGCTCCACCGCGACTACGTCAGGGACTGGATCGACGACGAGTCCGGCGAGCTGGAAGCGGACAAGGCAGCAGCCGAGTTCGTCCTCAGGAACTCCGGCGAAACCAACCCGCCGGATTCGGACGAGCAGATCACCTTCGACGACACCGACGAGCAGCCCAAGCGGTTCCTCGCCAATGGCGGCCACTGGACCTCACCCATCGAAGAGGACACGCCGTTCGCCCCCTGGAAGAACTTCGTCCAGGGGAAGAACCCCTGGCCGACCTATACCGGGCGACAGCAATACTACATCGACCACGACTGGTACCTCGAAGACGGCGAGGAACTGCCCACGTTCAAGGAACCGGCCGAGGAACTGACCGACGAGTACCCGCTGCGCTATCTCACTCCCCACGGGCGCTGGTCGATGCACTCGACCTGGCGCGACGACAAGTATATGCTCCGGCTCAACCGTGGCGAGCCGGTCGTCTACCTCAACCCGGCGGATGCTCGGGACCGGGGGATCGAGGACGGCGAACAAGTTAGAGTGTACAACGAGGTCGGCGAGGTTCAGGCCCAGGCGAAGTTCTACCCGTCCAGCGAGGAGGGCGCGATTCGGATGAACTTCTCCTGGGAGGACTACCAGTTCCCCGGCGGGAACAACTTCAACAGCCCGACCTCGATGTTGCTGAAGTCGACGCAACTGGTCCAGTATCCCGAGGACACGGGCGAGCATTTGCACTTCTTCCCCAATTTCTGGGGGCCGACCGGGGTGAACAGCGACGCGCGCGTTGAGATCGAACCCGTCGAAGGAGGTGACGGCGAATGACCGACGGCGTCGACCTCGCCGGGGGGATCGACCACCAGGTCGCGATGGTGATGGACCTCAATCAGTGCATCGGCTGCCAGACATGTACCGTCGGCTGCAAGACGACCTGGACGGAAAAGGAAGGCCGCGAGTACATGTACTGGAACGACGTCGAAACTCACCCGGGAGAGGGCTATCCCCGTGGCTGGGAAGGGTCCGGTGGCGGGTGGCAGTCCGAGGCCCACCAGGAACGGGAGGTTGGCGAGATTCCCGACCAGGAGGACTACGGTCGACCCTGGGAGTTCAACTACGAGGAGGCGCTGTTCGAGAACGACGGACCGCTTCGGCCGGAGGGTGAAGAACCGGAGTGGGGCCCCAACTGGGACGAGGACGAAGGGGCCGGGGAGTTCCCCAACTCCTATTACTTCTACATCCCGCGGATCTGCAACCACTGCACGCACCCCTCCTGCGTCGAGTCCTGCCCACGCCAGGCGGTCTACAAGCGCGAGGAGGACGGGATCGTCCTCGTCGACCAGGACCGGTGTCGCGGCTACCGGTACTGCGTCGAGGGGTGCCCCTACACGAAGATCTACTATAACGCGGTCTCCAAGGTGAGCGAGAAGTGCCTGTTTTGCTATCCGCGCCTCGAGGGCGAGGGGCCGGACGACGAGGTGCACCCGCCGGTCTGTGCGTCCGAGTGTACCACCCAGTTGCGGCTCGTCGGCTACCTCGACGACCGGCAGGGCCCGATCTACAAGCTGGTGAAGGAGTACGGCGTGGCCCTGCCCCTCCATCCCGAGTACCAGACCGACCCGAACATCTACTACATCCCGCCGCTGGCACCCGACCAGCACTCGCCGGAGGGCGAAACGATCGACGTCGAGCGGATTCCACGAGAGTACCTCAAAGACCTGTTCGGCCCGGACGTCGACGAGGCCCTGGAGACGCTCCAGCGCGAGCGCGAGAAGGTGAACCGCGGCGGTTCCAGCGAACTCATGAACATCCTGGATCACACGAATCCTGCCAAGCAGTATCGTTTGGAGGTGTTCAATGATGAGTGAGCGAAGCGAACCATCGTTGAGCTCGCCGGAGCTTGCTCCGGAGGTGTTCGACGATGACTAATCAGCGTCGGATCGCCGTCGCGATCGCGGTCGTTGCCGCCTTCACACTCCTGTCGGCAGCCCTGGTACCGATGGAGGCGGAAAGTCGTCCGGCCAACCAGATTCCAAT
>JBKEGM010000277.1:0-4197 GCA_046710005.1 Natrialbaceae archaeon | reverse complement strand
AATCGTCGAGACCATGAGGTAAACGAAGGCCCACGTTGCCCCGATCAGGATCACTGGATCGGCAATCCCGGCGAGGACAGCGGCCATGAGGATCGTCGCCGCGAGCGTGGACGGAACTCCTTCCGTGAACTCGTCGGCGGCGTCGAAGGCCGTGTACAGTCCCAGTCGAGTGACGGCCATAGCAACGAACAAAGCACACCCCGCCACTGTGATGGCTGTTCGAAACGTTGGTGCAGTCACCCCCAGCGACCAGCTATCGCTGACCACGGCGTACACTACCGTCGCGGGCGCGACGGCGAAGGAAGCAACGTCGGCGAGCGAGTCGAGGTACTCGCCCGCCTGCGACCCGCCAAGGGCGCGTGCGACCACCCCGTCGAGGCCGTCCAGGACCGCTGCCAGCAGGACGAACCGCGCTGCAAGTTCGACGTCCGAGAAGGCAATCACGACTGCCAGAAATCCCATTCCAGCGTTCGTCAGCGTGATCGCGTCGGCGGGGCCGAGCCGCCCGACGAACCGCGGCTTCATGTAACTCCGCTCGCGCACCCACGCCTTACGTTTTTATACTCATCCCAGCGGCGCGGCGTTTGGTCTCGGCGCTCTGGGAGTGGAATGGCGAAAAGCGATCGGAAATGCTAAATTCAGTCCTCGTCGACGTCCACTGCAGTCGCTTCTTCGGCAGCGACTTCCTCCGGGCGGGCCTCCAGCGTGGCCTTTTGAATCTCGACGCGGCGCAGGGGATAAATCGTCTTGGCCTCGTTGTAGATTGCCGACGAGAGGCGGCCCTGGACGATGCTGTCAACATACTCTTCGAATGTTCTATCGCGGCCGGACTCCTCGACCAGGTCGATCATCGTTCGGCGGATGGCCCTTTCCTGGCTGTGGTCGGCCTTCTTCGTCGTAAATGCGACCGGTTGCACCTGCAGGCGGTAGTCGTCAGCCGTGAGGACCGTCACGTAGGCCTCGATCTTCGAGGCGCCCCGCCGGACCAGGCTCATGAGGTAGTCGCGGCTGAGTTCGTGTTTGATGAACTCCGTGTAGGCCGTGTCGCTGCCGACGTCGTTGATCTTGAACGTCAGCTTAGTGTTGTTCTCTGAGGCGTCCCGTTGGAGGTCGCCCAGTGTCGTTTCGATCGTTCGCTCGAGTACTTTCTCGGGTTCGTCGGCGGGGGTCTGCCCGAGCTCGGCCCGGTCGAATTGCTCCGGGGCGAGCACGGTGTACCACCGCTTTTCTTGTTTCGCTCGTGAAACGCTTCGTTCGCTCATTGGTTGGGGTTAGTATCGGTATCGGTTGAAGGTTCGGTTATCAACTGTGCGACCTGGGAAGCGATGTCGATATTGACGACGTAGTCGTCGACCGTGGACTGGAGTCCGCCAGTCGTTTCTCGGTGAATCGTCGTAACGACCGTATCGGCCTTGACCCGTGTATCCATCTCGTCGGTGTTGTCCGGCGCGACCGCGTCCGCGATAACGGCCGGGTTCTCGTGGGTCGTGCGTACAGTGACGCGACGTTTCGTCGCTTCGATATCGGGTGCTCGGGTCATTGTGCCTCCCGTACTGCCGAGACGACGTCCGTGGCCGCCAGTGCGGGGTCGAATTCGACTCTGGCCCGATGGCCGCCATCGCTTGCCTGACCGTCCACCGCGTCTGCGGCGGTTTTCGCAATAGCGCCGAGATCTCGATCCCCGGCACCGGCCAGGGTCGCCTCGCCGGTTCCTACTGCCAGCGCGACGGGTTCCGGCGACTGGTAATTCAGGAGCAATCGAGCGGCCGTGGCCGTCGGCCAGTCCTCGTGGCGCCCGACGTACAGGCCGTCATATCGGCCGGTATGTGCGGTTTGGAGGCCCTCGTGCAGTCGGATAGCATGCTCACGCCACTCCTCGAGGGCTCGGGACCGGACGTCTCGGCCAAGGGCCAGGGCCACGCCAGTTCCCGGCGCGGTCGTTGCCAGCGCGTCGAGCACGTCGGCGTACCCGCCCAGCGTCTCGAAGGGGCCGGTGGGGGTCACGTAGGGCCGCATGAACCGCTCGACGGCCCTGCTGGCGCGGTCGGAAGCGGCGTCCGAGGTTTCGATGGCGACGAACGACGCGATCTGTCGCCGTGCTGGCTCGTCGAGTTCGGGTGGTAGCGAGAGATCAGCCAACGCTGCACCGGCCGCACTCTCGTCGCCCGAGAACGGCGCATGGACGAGCGTCGAATGAGCGAGCCCATCGGCGAGGTCCGCGGTCGGGACCGCGACGCCAGGACGCCGTTCGAGGACTGCTTCCTGGAGAGGCGGCACCGTCCCCTCGGCACCGGGGGCAACGCCAGCCGCGACAACGCCAGCGAGCGCCAGCGTCGGGTCGGGGTCGCCCCCGAGTTCCCTGGAAACCTGCCAGCTGTTGATGCTCGTTGGAATGGTGGCGGGATCGATCACGGCGTCGGCGGCCGTACTCTCCAGTCCGACGGCGACGACGCACTCGTCTGGGCCGTCGGTCCGCCAGGTGCGGTCGTCCGGCGTGGCGATCACTCGGACCTGGAACGGGACGTCGTTATCGCCGAGCGCTCCGGCGAGGACGCCGCTGGCGGCGAGCGCGTCGCCGTGGTCGCTCGCGATCACCCGCACGAAGCGGGCGTCCGAAAGCACGGCGACGACGTCACCGACCGCGGTTGCAGCAGTGCTAGTTCGACCCGTCGTGGCCATCGATAGTCAGTCCAGGAGTTCCTTGGCTGTCTCGTATGAGTAGCTGAAGTCCTCGTCAAGAGCGTCGCCGCGATAGTAATCCACCATCCGGCGGACCTTCGACTGAGTGTTTTGGTGCGCGCGCTTGTTCTGATGGTCGAGAGGGTTTTCGTCCATGTGCTCGCGCAGGCGAACGGCGCGTTTCATGAGGTTCCGAAGATCCTCCGGAAGATCGGGCTCGGCGTCGTGCTCTTCGAGGATCTCGGTGACCTTCTTGCCGGTCGCCAACTTGACGTCGGGGATCGCGGTCCCCTTGACGCCCTCGTCGCGCAGCTTCAGCCCGATCTCGCTCGGGTCGTGACCCTGCTCGGCCAGTTCGACAACGCGCTCTTCGACGTCTTCCGTGTCGACGCCGCTCCATTCCGGGGGTTCGTCCGTCACGGGTTTGTCCGAATCGGACGTGCCGCGACGGCGGGTATGCATTCGTGCCATATGTGAGGATAGGAACAGCAATGCCGCAGACGAGAGTCCTGGCAGCTGACGCTGCCGATAAGCACGTCCGCAATCCCAAGCCGCCAGAAGCGACGGCAGGTCGGATTTGCGGCTGTGCTGTTCCCAACGAACCTACTCCTCCTCGCGGACAAAAACGTTTTCAATCGGGGATGGGGTTTCTCGTGGCGGATGGTCCAGCCATGGTTTCACCCCACTCTCGGCGTTCGGCGACTCAGCTTCACATGCGGCGGTAAAGGGCAGGGTAGACAGTGCTTCAGCGGGCGGTTTGACGCGAGCGCGGCCGAATTTCAGCTCCTCTTCGAATTCGCAACGGTCGAGGAGGCCAACCACTCCTTGGTGAAACTGTACGTCGGATCCCAGCGAGAAGATGGCACGAGATTTCTCGACGCCGAAAACATCGCATACGAGAACAGAGTGCTATGGTCGAGGGTGCGTTCGTGGTTCCCCTCG
This sequence comes from Natrialbaceae archaeon, assembly GCA_046710005.1. Taxonomy (GTDB): domain Archaea; phylum Halobacteriota; class Halobacteria; order Halobacteriales; family Natrialbaceae; genus DATFIX01. The sequence continues at coordinate 576 of JBKEGM010000277.1, read as the reverse complement.
AAGACCTTTAGCCCCCTAGTTTTCGCTGTCTCGACCGTTGACGGCGGCGACGTATGCGAAACCAACCCGCAGTCCGGCGGTATCGAGAGTTTTATCAATGCCCACTCGATATCTGGTAATGCGTTGGCGGGCTTGTAGATCAGCGGTAGATCATCCCCCTGGCACGGGGAAGGCCCCGGGTTCAAATCCCGGCAAGTCCATTCGTCTCATTTTGGTCGACTCGGTTCCTTGCCGACTTCTCGTTCGCTTCGCTCATGAGAATCCCGGATGCCCACTGGTCTCACTCCCTGTTTTGTGACACACGACGCGACGGCGCTCCACGAGTGGTTTGCAACCTGTATAAGATCGTTGATGAATATTGAAATCCGATTGAGCGCGGGTGTGATGATGACCGGCATGGGCAACCTCTCCCCCTCCACATTGGGGAAAATATTCCTGGATGAATGAACAGGGCCTTGATGGGATGAAAGACTGCAAATCCCCGGAGCGTGGAGGAAGAACGGGGTGGCAAAGGCCGATGTCTAAACGGCGCGCTACAGCGCGTGGCCTTGATTGGCCGCGGTGCCAAGGAAGTTC
>JBKEGM010000276.1:0-4207 GCA_046710005.1 Natrialbaceae archaeon | reverse complement strand
GTTTCACTTTCCCACCGGTGGCCGAATATTTGATTGCAAGATCGTTCGGGAAACCTTCGGAGTTTGTTTACTGGCTCAAACTGCAATAACGTGGGGCATCAGTATATTGCTGTCGTTCTAACGGTTTTTGAATCGGCCTGCTTCACCAAAGAAAAATGGCGAGATACTGTCTTCGAGGGCCACAGCGTCTTCTCATGATCTCCGAAACCCCCTGACCGTTGCGAACGGCGAACTCGAACTGGCACGGATGGAGCGTGACAGCGAGCACCTGGACGAGGTGGCGACATCCTTAGAGCGCATGGAAACCATCATCGAGGACGTCCTCGCGATGGCTCGGAGCGGGCAGGCCGTCGAGGAATCCGAACTCGACCCGATCGACCTCGCCGACATCACGAAGGAGTGTTGGGGAACGGTCGAAACAGCCGACGCTGACCTCGAGGTGAGGACCGACGCGACCGTTTGGGCCGACCGCGACCGACTCAGGCGGGTCCTGGAAAACCTCGTCCGCAATGCTATCGAACACGGCGGGCAGGAGGTTACCATCACGATCGGGGGGTTGGATGACGGATTCTTTGTCGCGGATGACGGACCGGGGATTCCCCCAGATGACCGTGATTCGTTCTTCGAGTTCGGATACTCGACGACCGACGGAGGCACCGGGTTCGGCCTGGCCATCGTAAAGGAGATCGTGGCAGCCCACGGATGGTCCATCGATGTAATCGAGAGCGACGGTGTTGGGGCACGGTTCGAAATCTCGGGCGTTGAATTCTCCGCCGAGTAGAACCGTTTTCGAGCGATTCTTAACAACCATTGAATCTGTGGCCTCAACTAATGATAAATAACTAACACGAATACAGCAACCACTTGACCAGGATTGGAAGGACCAAATTCCACAGACGGCAATGGGGGGTAATCCGATAATCGGCGGGCTCCTGAGATGTTCCCAATAGCAATCGAACTCGGTCCAGACCGTAGGAACGTTTGGCCACGGAGGCGAACCGACAAACAGGTCCGCGATTCGCCGTCAAACCAAGCCTGACACGAGCACGACCAGGCCGATTCCCACCAGCACACTGGCCAGGGTGCCGACCAGGAAGTACTCGGCAAACTCTCGTTGTTTCAGTTCCTCGAACCTGGCGATCGACTTGGCCGCCACGACGAGCCCCACCGCTTCCCACAGCCCGCCCACCCCCAGCAGGAGGACGATCCACCGTTCCAGCGTGCCGATGAGCGAGCCCGCCCCGAGATCGTCATCCGAGGACTCGGGGCCGTCCGCCGGGAGGACGCCCCGGACGATGGCGTTCCCGCCGTCCTGAGCAAAGACGAACGCGGAGAGATACACTGCTCCGGTGGTCAGCTCGGTCCATGGAACACTGTGCTCGCCACCCAGGGCGGCCACGACCTGGGCGTCAGCCCATGCAGAGGGGCCAATCAGGGCCCACGCCCCAAGGAGGACGAGGAGGTGGACCAACTGATCACCGAGAAACAGGTGCGCGGACGTGCCCGGTCGGTTTCGAACGCGGGCGGTGACGGCGTCCACCAGGACGTGCGAAACGCCGACGGCCACGATGAGCAGGCCCGTCCTGGGCGTCAGGAGCGGGAGGAACACGACGAGGTGGACGACGAGGACGATCAGTCCGTGGATCACCAGGGACCGAAAGCGGTGCTTGTTCTTCGCGAGGGCGTCCGTTTGGAAGGCGAAGTCACCGAGCACGTGCCCGAGCACGAGCAACGCGAGGGCGGTCCCCGCCGGCCCGAGCGCGGTCAACCACCCGGTCATGGGCGCTCATCCCCCGTGAGGCCCTGCTGTAATACCGACGCTAGCGATCGCTCGGCGGCCCGGACCGCTTTGACGTGGCCAGCGCTGAGCGACTCGCTGACGGTGGATTTCGAGACGTCGTAGCGATCCGCGACGCGATTCTGGGTGCCCGCTTCGGCCAATGCCTGCGCGAACTCGGCCTGGCGGTCCGTCCAATCTTCGCGAACGCACTGCACCAGGTCGAACATCGCGTTGACGTGGGCCTCGAGGCCATCCGACCACCCGGCGACGCGGAGCCACGCCCCATCCTCGCGAGCCGAATCGATCGCATCTCGAGCCCGGTGGAAGCAAGGGCCATCCATGCCGATCGCCTGGGTCGGATTCAGCTCGGTATCCAGGCCCCCTCGACCGATCCCGAACCGGAGCCGTGCCGGGTGGAACCGGTCGCTCGCCGCAACCGCTGCGTCGACGGCGGCGCTGGCATCCGTGAGGAGGACCTGGAACTCGTCGCCAGTCGTCACGGTGAACGGTGAGGCGATGGCACTGCTCGCCACCTGCTCGTTGAGCGCATCGACGACCCGTTTGAACTCCGTCTGTACTTCCTGGCGGTCGTCGACGTCCCTGGACCCCCGGATATCCCCGATCAATGCGACGTAGCTGGAGTCGGTACCGGCTTCATTCATGGGTTCGCCTCATTTACCGAATTTAACCGTAGTTCGGTTTTGACGGCTAGCAACCATCAGTATTGTGGTTGGGTTATGGGTTCGCCCTTTCAACCGAACCGTAACCGAGTTCGTCTATAAGGGCGAACCTTCGAAGTGGCCCCCTCGGAGCGGAGTCCTCGGGGTGGCGAGAACGGCCGTGCGGTTCTCAAGGCAACGAGTATCGCGGCGTCGTCAGCCGGCGACAGTTGGCATCGTCGTCCAATCAGCCCTCGGCAAAGATCAGTTCGCAAGTGCAGTTACAGTAGTCGCGACGGTCACACTTAGGATGACGCGTTTATAGCAGGGTCATCCTCGGCAGTGTCGCCTATCGTCTCGTCATCGACAGTCAAGAGCGACCGGACGACCTGTACCGTCGCGACGGCAACGATAAGGAGCGGAAAGGCAAGGACAACGGCCGTAACCAGGAGCACGAGGAATCGGCCCCTGACTCCGACTGACAGCACCAGCGATGTGGCAACGCCACCGAGGAGATAGATGAGGGAGAACAGAGTGTAGCGTCCACCCTGGAGTGCGAGCGTCACACTCTCTTCGAGCGCCGTAACGGCGCTCTGGTCGCGTATCACCACTAGTATCGGAGCCGCCCAGAGCAGGTACCCGACGACCAGGGAGAGGACGGTGGCGATGGGCGCCAGTGTGAGCCCACCTGCGAACACGATGGCGAATGCGGCGAGCGAGAGAGCGAACGTGACGAGGTGCACGAGAAGGACGGGGAGTGTATGAGCTGACACGTGGTCGAGGAATGCGAGCGACTGGCCATCGATTGCGTCGTCGATGCTCCCCACGAAGCCCGCAACGAGGGCGGCTTCCAGCAGGAAGAACACCGGCGCGCCCTCGAGTGGGACCCCGATTTTGAGGGTCACGCCAGTGCTCGGGGCCGACACGAACGTCCAAAGGTTTGGGAGCGCGGTCGGCACCTGGAGCTTGAAGCCACCGCCAGGGGGCGCGTTCGCGGTGGCGAGTAGCTTCTGGTAGGCGAGCAGGGTCGACACGAACGGGAGGATGGCGAGTTCGGGAACGGCCTTCCCGATCGCGACAGCGTCGTCGAGGAGGGCCATAAACCCCGTTCCAAACCTGACACATATATTGATTTCGACCGAGGGATTAATTGCTCGAGGCCCAGTCACGGACGACTCGCCAGAACCGACAACGACTACCTGTACCCCGTTGCCAAAATCTTGCAGTCGGTTTCTGACAATTCCAGCGGAGGCCGATTCGATGCATGATGGATAGAAGGCACGCATCGATCAGGGGGCAATCCTCCGTTCGTTCATTGCATGAGACGAGTCTTTCAGACCGCCACCGCGTCCCTAAGCAGTGTCTGATTCACGAAGGGGCATCTGTCAGTGACGGAAAGAATCGCACCGGAGTGTCGGCGAGAAGGTGTTCAGCGAGCGTGCGCTGAATACCCTCGAGGACCTCTTTTTCGTGATGGACACGGACGGGTACCTGCAGCGGGTCAACGATCCGGCGAGAGAGGTGACCGGCTACTCCGAGGAGGCCATCACGTCGATGCGGCCGTCGGAACTGTTCGCCCCGGAAGACCGGGTGGCGATCCAGGCTGCGCTGGCGGAGGTGCTGAAAACCGGGGAGGCGACCGTCGAAGCGACGCTGGTGACCGCCGAAGGCAAGCGCCGGCGCTATGAGTTCCGTACCCGCCGGCCAGGCGTTTGAAATGTGGTATGTTTCCCAGAGTGACGGCGCGTATCCACGCCGTGAACGGCGT
>JBKEGM010000275.1:0-4213 GCA_046710005.1 Natrialbaceae archaeon | reverse complement strand
CTGAGTTCGTGGATCAATTCCACGTTCGTAACCGCCGCGATGCTTCCCGTGACCCCGAGGGCGACGTTGACTCCAGATAGCATTGGGTCGCCTTACGGCCCCCGGGCAAAAAAGCGCCACCGCTTCGCATCGCCGTATGCGATCCCACCGCCAGTTGGGCGCAACGTTTACACCGGGCTCGCCGATAAGGAAATTGTGAATCGCGTCGAAGCGACTACGGTCGTTCGACAACCGCCGAAGCCGGTTTACGACCTCCTCGTCGACTTTTCGCGCTACGCAAAGTACTCGAAGTACCTCGACGAGGTAACGAAAAAGGGCGATGGCGGGGTCGGGACTGAGTACCACCTCGCCTTCAGGTGGTGGAAACTCTCCTACACCGTCCACTCGATGGTGACGGGGGTGGAGGCGCCGCAACGAATCCGGTGGGAGATTCAAGGCCGTCTCGATGCCCATGGGGAATGGGAAATCGAGGAACTGGCGGACCCACCGGCGGGCGCCGAATCCGCGTCACGCATCCATTTCCGGGTGTGGTTCGACCCGGACTCGGTCGACGGCGGAGCGATCGACCTCCCGTCGTTCGTCTCGCTGGACTGGGTGGTCGGGAAGGCCGTCCCGAAGATTCGCGGTGAAGCCGAACGGGTCGTCGGACGGATCGTCGCCGACCTAGAGGGTAAACGGCGGCCGGTCGAGTTGATGATTCATGACGGGACCGACTGATCGAAGAAACACTCATACGTTTCCTGGCTGAACACTGGTTAGAATGAAGGAGGAGATCGCCCCGTGCGCGTGATCATCATCGGCGCGGGCGAGGTGGGATCGAGCATCGCCGAGAGTCTGGCCGACGGCCATGAGGTTGTCTTGGTCGACGTTGATGGCGATCGCGTCGAAGCTCTTACCTACTCGATTGATGTGCTCGCCATCGAAGGGGACGGAACGACGATGAGCGTCCTCGAAGACGCCGGGATCGACGAGGCCGACCTGTTCATCGCGAGCACGGACATCGACGAGGTCAACATCGTCGCCTGCGCGACGGCGAAGACGCTCGGCGATCCGTTCACGATCGCCCGGGCGAAAAACACGGACCTGCTACGCACCTGGGAGCATGCCCCCGACGCATTCGGGGTCGAATTCATGGTGAGTACGGACCTGCTGACGGCGAAGGCAATCGTTCGGATCGCTGGTTTACCGACCGCCCGAGACGTCGACTCGTTCGCAGACGGCGCGGTCCAAATGGCGGAGTTCCCGGTCCCGCCGGACAGCCCACTTTCTGGTCAGACCGTGCAGGAAGCGGACCGCTTCGACGAACTCACCTTCGCCGCCGTGCTCCGCGACGGCAAGGTAACAATCCCGCGGGGGGACACGCGGATCGAGACTGGCGACCAGATCGTCGTCATCGGCGTTCCCGGACAACTCCACGATTTCGCCGAAAATTTGGAGCCAGAGAACGGCGGCGATCGGGCATCGGACATACTGATCGTCGGCGGCGGCGAGATCGGCTACCAAGCCGCCCGTCTGTTCGAGGAGGGCAACCTGCGGCCCCGATTGATCGAACGGAGCCCAGAACGGGCTCGAAAACTCGCCGAAGAACTCCCTGGAACCGTGGTCATGCAGAGCGACGCAACGGACGTCGAATTCCTCGCCCGCGAACATGTCGACGAGGTCGATCTGGTCGTCGCCGCGCTCAACAGCGACGAGAAGAATCTCCTCGTGTCGCTGCTGGCCAAGCGTCTGGGTGCCGGGAGGGCCGTCGCAGTCGTGGAGAACCCGGATTACGTCGACCTGTTCGAGACGGTCGGCATCGACGTTGCGGTCAACCCACGAAAACTCACCGCCGAGGAAATCACGCGGTTCACACGCGAACAGGAGACGGAGAAGGTCGCCATCGTCGAGAGCGATCGGGCGGAGGTACTCGAGATCGAAATCGACAGCGACAGCGTCCTCGCCGGCCGAACGATCGGCGAGGCGGTCGCCGACTTGCCGACGGGGATGGTCGTCGGCGCCATCACCCGGAACGGCGAGTACGTCATCCCACGCGGTGACACAGTCGTCGACCGGGGCGATCACGCCATCGTCTTCGTGGACGCGTCCATCATCGACGAGGTCGTCCGCCAGCTATGACGCTTCGTGTTGACTGGCGTGCCAGCGCGAGCCTCGTCGGATCGGTGCTGAAGTACCTCGCACTGACGCTAACGATTCCGGTCATCGTTGCTCTTCGATACGGCGAATCGACGGTCCCATTTCTCGTCACCGCGGCGGTCGCCGTCACGGTCGGGCTGGCGCTCGAGCGGCTGGAACCGGACCCGGAGATCGGAAACCGCGAAGGCTTCCTCGTCGTCGCAGCCATTTGGATCGCGGTGTCTTTCGTCGGGGCGATCCCGTACCTGATCGCGGGGTGGGGCAGTGCCTCGACGCTAGCCACGCCCGTAAACGCCATGTTCGAGTCGACGAGCGGCTTTACCACGACGGGGGCGACCGTCATGGGCAAAATATCGACCGCCCGTCACTCCCGCGCACTGCTCATGTGGCGACAGGAAACCCAGTGGCTGGGTGGGATGGGGATCGTTGTCCTCGCTGTCGCCATCCTCCCCAAACTGTCCGTCGGCGGGGCACAGCTCATGGACGCGGAAGCGCCGGGGCCCGGGATCGAGAAGCTCACGCCGCGGATCGCCGAGACGGCCCGGGCGCTCTGGAAAGTCTACGCCGGAATCACCCTGTTCGAAATGGCACTCCTCTACGGGCTCCACCTCGCGGGGATGGCACCAGGCATGACGCTGTTCAATGCCGTCGCGCACGGCTTCACGACGATGGCGACCGGTGGGTTCTCGCCCGAGGCCCGCAGCATCGAGGCCTTTACCGCCGTCGTCCAGTGGGTGGTCATCCCGTTCATGATGGCCGCGGGCACCAACTTCGCCCTGTTCTGGCACGTTCTGGATGGGAATTTCCGGAAACCGTTCTTCGACCCCGAGTTCAGATTCTACGTCGGGATCCTCGGGACACTCTCGGCCATCGGGGCCGGGGTTCTGTTCGTCGACGGTGGACTCGCGAACGCCTCGACCGCGTCGACCGCCTCGTACTATGCGTCCGTCGGTAGCGACGTCCTGAGGCATACGTTCCCGATCGCGGGTGATCTGGGGGCGGCGCTGCGCCACGCGATCTTCCAGATCGTCTCGATCGTGACGACGACGGGCTACGCCAGCATGGACTTCAACGCCTGGAGCGGGCCCGCACGGTATTTACTCGTGATTGGGATGTTCATCGGCGGTTCGGCAGGATCGACCGGCGGCGGGCTCAAAATCGTCCGCTGGCTGGTCATTCTGAAGTCCATCAGGCGCGAACTGTTCACGACCGTCCACCCGGAAGCCGTCCGGCCTATCCGCCTGGCTGGCCGACCACTCGACGATCGGGCAATCAAAGGTATCTACGTGTTCACGTTGCTGTACTTCGTCCTGTTCCTGCTCGGGACTTTTCTCCTCGCCATCGACGGGGCTGTTGGCGGCACAGGACTGACGGTACTGGAGGCGATGACCGCCTGCGCTGCGACTCTCGGGAACATCGGGCCGGGACTTGGGGGCGTCGGGCCGATGAGCAACTACCTCGGCTTCGATCCGGGATCGAAAATCGTCATGATCGCGCTCATGTGGATCGGCCGCCTGGAAATATTGCCCGTTCTTGTGTTGTTCACTCGGGGTTTCTGGCAGTCCTAACCCCCTATCGTTCTGGATCATGGGTCTTCGAACACAAATACCGAGCGAAGACCCCCGGTGCTGAAATCACTCAGGCAGGTCGTAATCCCCGCCGTACTTCAAAAAGAAATACGCGAAGGAAAGTGTCCCAAGCATTGCCGCGACGAGTGTGACCCCCATCGTCTTGGTATTGCCCGGTAACCCGGCAGCACCACCCTCGGCGCCGGCGTTTTGGGTAACGACCACGGTGCCCAGCATCCCGGCCGATCGATGCGGTTCACAGGCGTATTCGTACGTGCCCTCGGTTTCGAAGGTAAACTCGGTGGAATGGCCGGTGTCGTACGTCGTGGCGGGCCCGCCCTCGGTTCCCTCCCAGCCCGCGCCCTCGGGCTGTTCGTCGACCACGATATTGTGGTTATCCGAATCCCACACCCACTCCACTGTCGTCCCGGGTGTGATCTCTAACTCGTCCGGGTCGAACACGAGTTCGCCCCCCGGGCCCACGATTACCTCCTTCTTGGGGGCTTCGC
>JBKEGM010000274.1:0-4223 GCA_046710005.1 Natrialbaceae archaeon | reverse complement strand
AGCACGGCGAGCAATGGCTCGAAGAGCGTGATGGGGAAGGAGGACTGCGACTCGGAGGCCATGGATAATTTCACGAGGCGCCACTTCGACGGTAAATCTATCGGTTCGAGTGATCCGGGCGACTGCTCGACCGTTACCGTGCCCATCGACGGTACTTCGAGCAATACTGACACTCGCTGTTCGACGGGAGTTTCGTCGACTGGCCGACGATCATTTCGGTTCACACCGGTGGTTTCAGTCGTCGGGTCTAGCCGGAAGGGATTACTACACGCGCTTTGAATGAGCGAGGTATGGTGACGTTTCTGTCCGGGGGCACCGGGACCCCGAAACTCCTCGATGGCGCGTCGGCCACGTATTCGCCCGAGGAAACGACTGTCGTCGTCAACACTGGGGACGACATCGAACTCGGCGGACTGATGGTCTGTCCGGACGTCGATACCTTTCTCTATCAAGGCGGTGAGGTATTAGATCGTGAGCGCTGGTGGGGGATCAAGGGCGATTCCACCAGGACCCATAACGCCCTATCCGACATCGCTGAGGCCGCCGATCTCGATTCTGGTCCCCAGTACCTCCCCGACGAATACCAGACGCAGGGCCGGGATATTGCGGCCTGGCGTCGCTTCTCGGGCGTGGATGAGTTCATGGAAATCGGGGACCGCGATCGGGCGGTCCACATCACTCGAACCAGTCTGCTCGACCAGGGACACTCCCTCGATGACGTGATCGATCGACTGGCGGATGGGTTCGGGGTGGATCACGAACTTCTCCCAATGAGCAACGATCCCGTCGCCAGCCTGGTGCATACCGGGAACGACGTGATGCACTTCCAGGAGTTCTGGGTGGGGCGTAACGGGAACCCGGCCGTAGAAAACGTCGAGTTTCGCGGAGCGTCCTCGGCTGATCCAGCACCGGGGGTTCTGGAGGCGCTGCGGGACGATGTGATCATCGGTCCTTCCAACCCGGTGACCAGTATCGGCCCATTGCTGGCGCTGGACGGTGTTCCGGAATCCCTCCAGGAAACGACCGTCGTCGCAGTGTCGCCATTCGTCGATGACGAACCGTTCTCGGGTCCGGTTTCAAAGCTCATGGAGGCAGTGGGGACGACCCCCAGTTCGGCCGGCTTGCGAACGGCCTACCCCTTTGCCGACGCGTTCGTCCTCGACGAGGACGATGAGACTCGAATGGGCAAGCCGACCGCCCGGACCGACCTGTCAATCGACAGTTCAGAGGACGCTGCCAGGATCGTCAGGGCCTGTGAGGAGGTCCTCGCGGAGGTTAGGTGATGTTCTCTCCGCCGGTCGTGCTCGCCAGCCTGAGTGGGCGGTCGGACGCGGACTGGGCGCTTGCTGCGGAGTCCTTCGCAGGTGGGGCGTTTCTCGGCGGTATTGCCATCGATGAGGCCACTCGCGAGGCTGCTCGGGAGCTCATTGCAAGGGACCGCAGCGAGTTTCTCCCGCAGGACCCGCTTGCCTTTTTGGAGGGTGAACTCCAGTCCCTGCAAGCGGCCTCGATCAGGGCAGGGGTCAACGTCCGGAGCGGGACCATCGATCCCATCAGGGAAGCCGCGAAGCGCTGCCGAACGTACGACGCGATTCTTGAAATCAACGCTCATTGTCGCCAGCAAGAACTCGTCGACGCCGGGACCGGTCACGCGCTGCTGAGGGACACCCCTCGTTTGGTGGAGTACGTCGCAGCGGCGGCCGAAACTGGTGCGACGGTGAGTGTCAAGGTCCGAGCGGGGGTCGATGGAGTGGACCTGCCGAGGACGTCCCGTCGCATCGAGGACGCCGGCGCCGACGTCATACACGTTGACGCGATGGACTCCGAACCGGTCGTCAGTGAGGTGGTCGGGGCGACGGATGCGTACGTGATCGCGAATAACGAGGTTCGCGACCGGGAAAGTGTCCACGAATACCTTTCATACGGAGCCGACGCCGTCAGCGTCGGGCGGCCAAGTGACGATCCGACCGTCCTTCGACGTGTCCAGGGGGCGACCAGGGAGTGGTTTCACGACGGTTCGAACGGGTGACCCCCATAGCGACGCATCCCTTTCTCGGTACGTTTAAGGGCAGGTACCTACCCCGTATGAGTATGAGTGCACGACCGCTCGACGTACTCGAGGAGACCCTCGACGAGACCGTCACGGTTCGGTTGAAGGACGGTGAGACGTATCGTGGCATCTTGGCAGGGTACGATCAGCACATGAACGTGGTGATCGACCCGGTCCCGGACCCACGGCAACCGAGCGACGAACCGGACGGTCCGTCCTCGGTCGAAGACACAACGATTATACGCGGCGATAACGTCGTTTCGATAACTCCATGACTGGATCAGGAACCCCCAGCCAAGGGAAAAAGAACACGACGACCCACGTAAAGTGCCGTCGTTGCGGCGAGAAGTCTTACCACGTCAAGAAGGGCGTCTGCTCGAGTTGCGGGTTCGGCAAGTCGGCCAAGCGCCGGGACTACGAGTGGTCGTCGAAGGCGGGCGAGTAATCGGACGTCCCGACCGAATCTTCTCTCCGTTTTGACGGTTTCGATACCCCTCGAGGAACGGCTGTATTTTCGAACTCCGAATAACGGGTCCGTGTCGTTGCTGGGGATCCGGTTTCCCGATCTCCCGACAAATTATACATATACGTGGGTATAATTTGCCATCCCAGCGCCAATTCTCAGCACAATCACGAAGTTTTTAACGGTTCGACACTCACCTCGCAACCATGCATCACGGGCGGGACGACCACGTCCCTGAGGGGTTGACCGAGAAATGCGGCGTCGTCGGGATTTCGCTGACCGACCGCGCCGCCGCACGATCGCTCTATTACTCGCTCTATGCCCTCCAGCACCGAGGTCAGGAATCGGCGGGGATCGTGACCCACGACGGGTTTCAACAGCACACTCACGTCGAAATGGGTCTCGTGGGCGACGCGTTCGACGGGGACGATCTGGCCGGCCTGAACGGTTCGGCCGGCATCGGCCACGTCCGGTATCCGACGGCTGGGAGCGTCGACCGGGCCAGCGCTCAACCGTTCACTGTCTCGTTTCGCAGTGGATCGCTGGCGCTTTCGCACAATGGTAATCTCGTCAACGCAGACGAAATTCGCGAGGAACTGGCCGCCGAAGGCCACGCGTTTACCTCCGATGGCGATACCGAAGTGATCGCCCACGACCTGGCCCGTAATCTGGTGGAGGCTGACCTCGTGCGGGCCGTGAAAAAGACGATGGGCCGGATTCACGGCTCGTACTCGCTGACAATCATGCACGATGATACCGTCCTTGGACTCCGCGATCCCGGCGGGAATCGGCCCCTGTGCCTCGGCGAACTCGAGGAGGGCTATGTGATCGCGTCAGAGAGCGCCGTCATCGATACGCTGGATGGAGAGCTAATCCGGGACGTCCGACCGGGCGAACTCGTCGTTCTCGAAGCTGACGGTATGGGCTTCGAAAGTTTCCAGCTTTACGACCCTCAGCGAACCGCTCACTGCTTTTTCGAACACGTCTACTTTGCCCGCCCGGATTCCGTGATCGACGACGAACTCGTTTACGAGGTCCGCCGCGATCTGGGTCGACAGCTTTGGGAGAAATCCGGGGTCGAAAGCGATGTGGTTCTTCCAGTCCCGGACTCCGGCCGTGCCTTCGCTTCTGGGTATGCCGAGGCCGCCCAGGAAGACGGCGCAGATCTCGAGTTTGCCGAGGGCCTCATGAAGAACCGTTACGTCGGTCGCACGTTCATCATGCCGACGCAGGACGAGCGCGAACGTGCCGTTCGGTTGAAACTCAATCCGATCAAGTCGACGATCGAGGGCCGGTCCGTGACGATCATCGACGACTCGATCGTTCGCGGGACCACGTCGACGCAACTCGTCTCGCTCCTTCGGGACAGTGGGGCGGAGGAGGTTCATGTCCGCATTGGATCGCCCCCGATTGCGGCCCCATGTTACCTCGGGATCGACATGGCGACGCGTGAGGAACTGATTGCCGCCGACAGAAGCGTCCCCGAAATCGGGGAGGCCATCGAAGCCGACAGCATCGCGTATCTCTCTCCGGATGCCGTCGCCACTGCCATCGGCAAGGAACGGGACGATCTGTGCATGGGTTGTGTCACCGGCGAATATCCGTACGACGTTGCGGGGGAAGCCACCGATCGGGACGTGCAGCGCCCGAGACTCGAGGGGCGCGGTAGTGGTCGAACCGACGACTGAATGCGAATTAATAGAGCCAGTA
>JBKEGM010000273.1:0-4261 GCA_046710005.1 Natrialbaceae archaeon | reverse complement strand
TTTAGACCGACGTTTCTTCCTCGAGAAGATCCTCGACGTATTGGTTTTCCCACTCCCGACGATCCTCGATTTCGCGGTTCCCACGGCGGGTGACCACGTAATAATTGGTCCGGCGGTCCATCTGCCCTTTCTCAACGAGGCCCTTGTCCACGAGGGTGTCGAGGTTGGGATAGAGCCGGCCGTGGTGGATTTCCTTCTCGTAGTAATTTTCGAGTTCGTCCTTGATTTCGAGCCCTTTCGGTTCATCGAGACCAGCGATGACGTAAAGAAGGTCCCGCTGGAAGCCTGTCAGGTCGTACATTATCCCAAATGGTGATAGTATATGGGAGCAATTAAGTCTATCGCTCGACATCAAGGTAGTTCCAATGAATATGTACCATGTTCCTGGACGCCCTGAAGGGCGTGCCGCCACGATAGTCCTGTCGGAATTGTATGTGTATCGGCAAGCGAATGACGCCTGTAACCTTTCCGGTAGACAATCGATAGTCCCGATATCGAAAGTGGCTGGTCCGCGATCGTATAATTCATCACACACTACTACGTATTGTCATCGAAGACTGTGCGGTTTTGGTCGACTGCGGGCCCCCTGCCCGTCGATTCGGTTGGCGTCGTCCGATGGTAGACTCAACCGTCGGCCGACCTTCCTTTGGTGGATGTTCACAATCCTGCGAAACCCTTATTTCAATCGCCTCTGGAAATGGTGGGTACGCGCCCGGACTCGGCCGGGCCGGTGATGCCGAATGATCGCCACGACCATCCCATCGAACCGACCGCCTGCCATGAGCGGCGGGGTCGGTTCGAAACCCCGTTCGCCCGTTCTGTCGGGCTATTCGGGCGGCGAGGGCTGGTTCGTGGGTGACGGCGGATCCACGCTCCGCGTTTGCCCCACTCTCGCCGCGTGATGTGCCCACCGGGGGCACGGGCGGTCCGCACGGTTCGTGCCGGACCGTCCAACCGACGGCGGGATGGGGTCTCGCGGAGACCACCATTCTCGTCGTCGTTCCGGTGTGCCATAGCGCGGCCAGTGCGGTGAGCGCGGTGCTCCCGCCGGGAGCATCGCCCCTGGCGGCCCCGTCCACGGCGGGGTGCGCGTTCGAATCGCGCCGGGAGTCTCAAATGGCAGTCCAACAACAGCGGGTCGGCGTCGACGCCGACCTCACGGTTCACGTCCCGCGCAACGATCACGGTACCCTCGAAGAGGGTGTCGAGCAACGCGTCAGTCGCGTCGATGGCGTCGACCGACTCGAAGACGTCCAACTCACTGGCGTTCGCCCTCGGCTGAACGACATGGCGGTCGGGGTCCGAGTCGAGGTCGTCATGGCAGCCGACGCCATGGACCCACCCGAAGTCGAGGCCATGCTGGAGGATGGGTTCGGCGTCACGGTCGAGGAGGTCGCACTCGACCGGTAGCCATCGGTTAGGCGGTTCGGACGCGGACCGCCATCCCGTCCGGATCGGTGACCTCGATCCCGTCGTCGACCGAATTCGTCTCGAGACCGGCCGCTTCGACTCGTGTCCGCACCGCCGCAACCGCTTCGGCGTCCGGAACCACCAGTTCGAACCATGCTAGGCCACGGCCGGTCGTCGACTCGGATTGGCCATGCCAGGTGTTCAGACCGACGTGGTGATGATAGTTGCCGGCCGCAAGAAACAGCGCTGAGTCTCCCCACGCCTGACGGACGTCAAGGCCGATCCGGTCGGCGTAGAAGTTTTTCGAAGCCGCTAGCGAGGACACTTCGAGGTGGACGTGCCCGATGGTCGTCCCGTCCGGGGCGGTCGTCCCGCCACCCGCGTCGCCAGCGAGGGCGTCGAGATCGAGCGGGTGCGTGTCCATTCGAAGAGATCCGTCCGCCGCGACCGGCCAGGCGTCGCGCGGCTTGTCTCGGTAAATTTCGACACCGTTGCCCTCGGGATCCGAACAATATAGCGCTTCGCTCACCCGGTGATCGGATGCGCCGTCGAGCGCCCAGCGATCGCGGATACGGCCCAGCGCATCGCCCAGCGCCGCCCGCGACGGGACGCGGAACGCGCAATGAAAGAGGCCTGCCGCGTCCGGAGCCTGCATCGAGGCGTCCGGGTCTTGCCGAGCAACGATTAGCGGTTCGTCGTTTGTGCCCAGCGTTGCACTCGGTCCATTGCTTTGCAGCGTTTCGAGGCCCACCACGTTCCGGTAGAACGCCACCATTTCGTCCAGGTCCGCCACCCTGATTGCTACACGGCCGGGGTGGGTTTCGTCCGCCAGTCCAGCGGCGGTTCGATTCATACCCCCGATTACGGTCGATAACGGATGAATTCTCCCCGGGGTCTCGGCGCATACGGATCGTTGCCACGCCTCGAACAGGCCGTATTCGGACGTTTCGATACTACTAACTCGCGCCCTTGGATAGTATCGAGCGAGCCAACTATGAAACTCCACGAGTACCAGGCGAAGGAAGTCTTCGCCGACGCCGGGATTCCGACGCCCGACTCGCAACTTGCATCGAGCGTCGAGGAAGTTCTGGCGGCGGCCGAGGACGTCGGTTACCCCTTGGCGATCAAGGCACAGGTCCAGGTCGGCGGTCGAGGCAAGGCCGGCGGCATCGAACTCGTCGAAAACGACGACGAGGCCCGCCAGGCAGCCGAATCCATTATCGGGATGGATCTGAAGGGATACGAGGTCGACCGCGTGCTCGTCGAGGAAGCCGTCGATTTCGTCAACGAACTCTACGTCGGTGTGACGATGGATCGGGGGGAGGGCAAACCCGTCACGATGGTCTCCACCCGTGGGGGCGTGAACATCGAGGAGGTCGCCGAGGAAGATCCTGACGCGATCGTTCGCGAACACGTCGACCCCTCGTTCGGTATGCATCACTACCAGGCGCGAAAGGCCGCCTTCGAGGCGGGTGTCGACCAGTCGATTGCCACGGACGTCGCCGCCATCGTAAAGTCGCTGTACGACCTCTGGGACGAGAAGGACGCTTCCGAGGCCGAGATTAACCCGCTGATGGTCACGGCCGACGGCGACGTGATCGCGGCGGACGCGGTCATGAAAATCGACGGGGACGCCCTGTTCCGCCAGCCGGAAATGGCCGAGATGGAGGAGGAATCGGCCGGTCTCGACGACCTCGAGCGCAAGGCCAACGACTACGACTTCGACTACGTCCGCCTCGACGGCAACGTTGGCGTGATCGGCAACGGCGCCGGGCTGGTGATGACCACGCTGGACCTCGTGGACTACTATGGCGGCACGCCGGCGAACTTCCTCGATATCGGCGGCGGTGCCAAGGCCGAACGCGTCAAGAACGCGCTGGAAATGGTGTTCTCTGACCCCAACGTTGACGCCATCGTGTTCAATATCTTCGGCGGCATCACGCGCGGCGACGAGGTTGCCCGCGGCATCAACGAGGCGTTGCAGGAGTTCGACGAGGTCGAAGATCCAGTCGTGGTCCGACTTGCCGGCACTAACGCTGAGGAAGGCATGGAGATCCTGGACACGGACCTCGTAGATGTCGAAGGCACGCTCGAGGACGCGGTCCAGCGAACCGTCGAAATCGCAAACGAGGTGACCGAGCAATGAGCGTACTCGTTGACGACGACTCGCGTGTGATCGTGCAAGGAATGACCGGCGGCGAGGGCCGGTTCCACTCCGAACTGATGATCGACTACGGGACCAACGTCGTTGCCGGTGCGGTCCCCGGCCGTGGCGGCGAAACCGTCCATGACGTCCCGATTTACGACACTGTCGAGGAAGCGACTCGAGCGGAGGACGCAGATGCTTCCGTCGTATTCGTTCCTCCTGCTTTCGCTGGGGATGCCATCTTCGAGGCTCTAGACTCCCCCCTTGACCTCGTGGTGGCTATCACCGAGGGCATTCCGACCCAGGACATGAGCCGGGTGGCCAAACGGCTCACCGAGGTCGACACCCGACTCATCGGCCCCAACTCCCCAGGGATCATCACCCCTGGCGAAGCGAAACTCGGCATCCTCCCCGGAGACGTTTTCACGGATGGGGAGGTCGGCTTCATTTCCCGATCGGGCACGCTGACCTACCAGATCGTCGATAACCTCAGTCGTCGCGGAATCGGCCAGACGACGGCAATGGGTATCGGCGGGGACCCCATCATCGGCACCAGTTTCATCGACGCGCTCGAACTTTTCGAGACCGATCCCGATACCGAGGCCGTCGTTATGTGTGGCGAGATCGGTGGCGAGGACGAGGAGGCTGCTGCCCGGTACATCGGCGAACACATGGACACACCCGTTGCCGGGTTCATCGCCGGGC
>JBKEGM010000272.1:0-4277 GCA_046710005.1 Natrialbaceae archaeon | reverse complement strand
CCGTAGCGTCGAGGACGACCCGATCGTCGACGACGCGTTCGATCGTCGCTTCGAACTCGCGTTCGTTGGAATCCTCGAGGAAGCGTTCTTCGGTCATGTCGCATGGGGAGGGCCGGAATCCACTTAATTCGTCGGCTGGGGGACGAAACCGCCGCCGGATTCGGTCTCCTCGCCCACCGAGTGCGGCCGGGACGCCAGTCCACCACTCCAACCATCAAAACCGCTGCCGAAATCACCCCAGTTCCGCCCGGCCGACGCGGTAACGCTTTTAACGTAAGTCTAAAGAGTCAAACAGCCCTGTCTCTAAACGACATGATCGAGTTTACGTTCGTCGGTGGTGATCTTCTGTGGGCGTCGAGATAAAGGAAACCAGGGTGAGCGACGAGGAGTTCGAGCGCATGGCGGCATTCGTCCGCGAGTATCTAGCTGCCAGCGTCGAGAACGAGGACGAAGGTGGTCGTATGCGGTGGTATCCCTGGCATTCCGCCGAATACCGATACAACCACATCCGGAACGTGGTCGAACTGGGTGTCCACATCGCGAAAACCGAAGGCGCAGAACCGGACGTAACCAGGGTCGCAGCCCTCTTCCATGACGTGGCAAAACTGGATGCCGACCAGGATGTCCATGCGAATGAGGGCGCCCGGATCGCCCGAGAGTATCTCGAGTCCCATGGGGACTATCCACAGTCCTTTATCGACGAAGTGTGCCAGGCCGTCCGTGATCACTCCTACCAGGGAGACATTCGGGACCTGCCAAAGGAGACCCAATGCCTCATCGAGGCAGACCTGCTCGACAAAGTCGGCGCGAATGGGACCGTGTTGATGCTGTTGCGAATGGGCTACGAGGCCAGGACCCACATGGACGCCGCCGAGATGATCGACCGCGTGTTCGAGCGCGGAAAGGACCACGCTGCCCGGATTCACAGTGAGACGGCGGAAGGCATCGCTCACAAACGCCTCAAGCGCGTCAAATGGTTCCGGGAGTGGCTACAGTCGGAAGTCGCTGCACTGGATGAACAGTAAGGAAAAAACAACCCCCGACCTTACCCCAAACCGAGCGTCCCGACCGCGTCGACGAGAAAAACGACCCCGAACCCCGCCAATACCACCGCACTGAGCGCTGCAACTGCCGGGGCGAATGCGTCCAGTCGTTTTCTGGCTCCGACGAGCCCTGCCGGATAGCCGACAACCCAGCACAGAATGCCAGTAAAGAATCCAATTACCAACGCCGGACTGCCCGTCGTCACCACGAGTACCCCGCCTAGCGAGTCCCCCACGTACGGAGCCTGCGCGAGGACGTCGAGCGTTCCTGGCTGGAGGAGTCCCACGCCGATCGTCAACCAGAAGACGATCTGGTACGGGTTCGTCAAAGCGAGCACGAACGCCTTGCGAAAGCCCTTCGATTCCTCGGGAGCATCAGTGGCGGACACGAAGCTACTCCGGGCCGCCGCATCGCGGGCGGCGCCGTAGGCGAAGTACAGCATCAGAACGCCGCCGACGCCAACCATCGCAGCGCGGAGCGTCGGCTCCCGGTCCACGACCGCAACGGCCCCGAACAACGCCAAAACGAAGAACGCCACATCTGCCACCATCGCGCCGAGGCCGGCCTCGAATCCAGCCCGCCACCCCCGCACCACGCTCTCCTCGGCGATGACGGCGTTCATAGGCCCCGGTGGAGCAGCGAGAGCGATCCCGAAGACAGCGCCCGAAACGGCAGACACGAAAGCACTCGGCACGTGCAATCGTGAACGATACGCGGAGAAAAGGTTGTCTCCTTCGGCAAATTGCCCGGCGATTCACAGCGGTAGCACGATCAGAATGAGATCGGTGATCGTGCCCACGACCAGCTCCCAGATGGAGAAGGATTCGCCCATCAGGACCTCCGTCGAAATTGCCAGGACGGTATCCAGGCCGAAGAACGCGAACAGGGTCGCCCCGAAAAGGTGGGCCTTGCGCATGTCGAATCGGTGAGAGAAACGGTGGAAGAACAGGGCGTTTGCAATGCTGATGGGAATGATCGCCAGCATCTCGCCGGCCCAGATCGCCGGGTGAGCGCCGTACTGGGCGGCCAGCCCGATCGTTACGAGTTGGGTTTTGTCGCCGAACTCCCCCGCAGCCATCATGGCGAAGATGGGAGCGAACGTCCCGAACTTCTCGGGTATTTCTCTGCCGAAGACTGTGGGGGTGAACTCGATTTCGGATCCCGACATCGTGAGGACGCCCCCGTCGGTCTTCGCCTGGCCTTCAAGTGTGAGGTCCGCCTCTGGGTCCGGAGTGGAACGAAACAACAAGACAGCGAACAGGAGGAAGAGACCGCCGGTAATGCCATCGAGAAGGATGCCTGGCAGTGCGCGCATGAGCGCTTCGCCCACGAACAATTCGACGACAGTCCATCCGGCAAACGCCGATCCCGCTGCCGCCACGACGACGAAGGGATTGAACTTCGTCGAAAGGCCGGCGATGATGAACTGTACCTTCTCCCCCGGCAACACTGACAACTGCAGGACGAACGCGGCGACGAGGATTTCTAAAAACGCAGTCACAGTTCACTAACCCCCTCTGGCGCCCCGGAGGCCGCCTCGCTCCCGACCGGGCGGACCCGAATCGTTTCGGCAATCCGGTCTGGCAGGTGTTGGGTTTCTTCGCCGATACTCACCTCGATCATCCCGATCGGCACGATCTCCTCGACCCCGATCATCGTCCCGGGTTCGATACCCACCGTTTGGAGATACTGGAGTTCTTCGTCGTCCCGATCTCGGACCCTGACCACTTCGACCATCTCCCCTACGTCGATGGTGGAGAGACAGATGGCCTCCTCGCACTCCGGTGGAGCGAGGTCCTCGCCTGGAATCGGGTCGCCATGTGGATCGATCTCCGGGTCGTCCAGGGCTTCGGCGACGCGGCGTTCGAACTCTTCGCTGATATGATGTTCGAGGACGTCCGCCTCGTCGTGGACCTCGCTCCAGTCGTAGTCGAGATGCTCGGTGAGATATGACTCGAGCAATCGGTGATGGCGGAGGACCTCGAGAGCGACCGTTTCTCCTTCCTCGGTCAACTCGACCCCTTTGTACTTCTCGCGCTCGACGAAGCCCCGATCCGCCAACTTCTCGAGCATGCTCGTCGCGGTCGGCGGCGTCACGTCCAGATAGTCGGCGACCTGGGAGGTCGAGACCGGAGGGCCAGTTTCGCCCTCCAGTTCGTAGATCGTCTTCAGATAGTCCTCCATAACGTCGCTGAGCATCATCGTCCTGATTTAGATGCATCTAAACCTTATATCTGACGGGTCGAATCCAGCAAATTGTGCCAGTTTTCGAGTAACCAGTCGTTTACTGCCGAGAGTGGGTTCCGTCCTCACGTGCGGCATACTCCGGCCAGGTGGTGACCAGACGGTCCTGCTGACACCCGGGCAACCGACAGTGCACTCGAGTTTGGCCACCAGGCCAGAATATATCCGAATTGTAATTCACCGAGGACAGATTTTGCCCAAAGAAAAGTTGCTTACCGACTCGCGATCCACACCATCTCCTGGTCCCACGATTCGAGATTATCGCCATCAAACCCGCCCTGGGCCTGCCACTCGGTGAATGGGGACGCCTTAAATAGGAGTTCGAACTCTCGTTTTGGAATCAGTTTGAGTCGGAATTCGGCCGAATCGATGAGGTCGCCGTCTCCGTCGTAGTACTGCTGCAGTTCCAGCATCACCTGGTCCACCTCGTCGATGATTTCCTGTTTCGACCGGACGGTGTAGCAGTCGCCGGCGCGTTCGAACGTTTCGTCGGTCCATTCCCCATACGTCTCGCAAATGACCTCAAAATTGGGAACGAAAGCGCTGATAACAAGTTCGCCCCCGGGCGCGAGCGCCTCGTGAAACCCTTCGAGGGCGGCGAGTTGGTCCTCGAGGTCGGTCAAGTGCAGAAACGCCCTGAATGGAACGATCACCAGACCGTACTCACGGTCGACCTCGAATTCGGTCATGTCGGCCTGCCAGACAGTCGGATCGAGCCCTTCATCGTCGGCCTTCTCACGGAGGACCGACAGCATGTTCGCCGAGAGATCGAACCCGTCGGCGTCGATTCCCTCCCGAAGCAGGTCGTGGTAGACCCGGCCAGTCCCAACGGCGACCTCCAAAACTGGGCCATCGGCTGCCCGCGCCGTCTCGAGGTAGAATTCCTGATCCCCGATGTCCCGGCCCCGGTATTTCGCGTCGTAGAACGTCGCGATCGAGTCGAAATAGTCGTGGGTCGACTCGTCTGCCATACGTGGTCGTCACGGTCC
>JBKEGM010000271.1:0-4281 GCA_046710005.1 Natrialbaceae archaeon | reverse complement strand
CACACACCAGCCGCCCCATCAGTTCCGTCGCGTCCGGGCCGGTGACCTCGATCTCGCTCATGTGCGAGACGTCGAAGATGCCGACCGCCTCGCGGACGGCGTCGTGTTCCGTCTGAATCCCGTCGAACTCGACCGGCATGTCCCAGCCGCCGAAGTCGGTGAACTCCGCCCCTCGGTCCTCGTGAACGTCGCGTAACGGCGGTTTCCGGAGTGACATATTGGAACCCTCTCGTGCCGACATGAAATCCCTTCCGTTACGCGGGCGATGGATCGACACGCCTTTCGGCCCCAGCGGGATACACGTTCCCATGCTCCCGGGAGCGCGATTGGTCAGGAAAATTCTCGGCGCAAACGCCACGAGCGATCGCATCGGCGTGTTCGTTGACGGCCCGAACGTCTTTCGAGACGAGTTCGACGTCGACCTTGACGAGGTCCGAGCGATCGTCAACGAAAATGCCAGTATCGTCGTCGCCCGCGTGTACCTCGACGAACACGCGACCCCCGGTCTGGTGCAGGCAGCTGAAGCCCATGGGTTCGAGGTCGTGGTCACCAGCGGCGACGTCGACGTGAAACTCGCGGTCGACGCCACCGAACAGGTGTTTTCCGATTCGATCGATCGGCTCGCGATCGTTTCGCGAGACACTGACTTCAAACCGTTCGTCGAAAAAGCCAACCAGGCAGGCATCAAAACGATCGCCATTGCCCCGGGTGAACACGGGCGATCAGACGCCCTGAGGAATGCTGCTCATGAAGCAATCGTCCTTTGATCGGGAGCTGCGAGACCAATGGCGTCGGAGTGACCGGACTGGAATCGCGTTCGGAACCGGACCGGTGCCTCGTTACTTGCCGAGTTCCTCGACGGTGACGGTGAAATTACCGCTCCCTTCGTATGAGTCCACCAGGATACCGAAGTCCTGCCCCGGCTCGATGTTATCGATAATGATCTGCTCCTGGCTGTCCTGAGTCACCGATCGCTTGTCG
This sequence comes from Natrialbaceae archaeon, assembly GCA_046710005.1. Classification (GTDB taxonomy): domain Archaea; phylum Halobacteriota; class Halobacteria; order Halobacteriales; family Natrialbaceae; genus DATFIX01. The sequence goes on along the minus strand of JBKEGM010000271.1, from coordinate 3,300 downwards.
TAATTCCAGGTCGACGGCGTCGAACCGTCCGTCGTCACGTACAGATCGAAGTCGTCGTAATACGGGCCATCCAGCGAGATGGTCAACTGGCAGGGCGAGGAGAGCGCCGACGTGTACGTGAAGCTCGCGTCGTCCCAGTAGCCGTACAAGTAGCCACTCCCGCTAGCGGTAGTTTTCTCGTCGCCGCACTGGCCACCGTCCTTGACCACGGTCACTGTCTTCGTGGCCGAATTAGAAGCGCCATCGTCGTCAGTGACTGTCAGAGTCACGTCGTAGTCACCGGCCTCGCTGAACGTTGTCGTGAGACTTTCACCGCTCCCGGAGACGGCACCGCTCCATTCATAGGACGAAATGGTGCCGTCAGGATCCGAGGACCCGCTTCCGTCGAAGGTGACCTCCTCACCCTCCTTCGGCTCCGTGGGTGAGACGATGAATTTTGCCTCCGGCGGAGTGTTCGACGTTGTACTGAACGTTTTTGTAATCGAGTCCGTCCCATTGGCACCGTCGACCGTCAGCGTCACATCGTACGTGCCACCTTCCTGGATCGTCTTCGAAACGACCTTTCCAGTGCCAGAGACAAAGCCACTCCAACTGTAGCTCAGGTTTTCGCCCGTTGAAGCACTCGCGTCGAATTCGATGGTTTCGCCGACCTCTGGGTCCGTCGGAGTCATCGCGAATTTGGCGGTCGGACCGGTCACCCCACCAACCAATGCATCGGCGTCGACTTTGCCTGACCCCTGCTTATTATCAGAGAGGCCGATATCGACTGCCGTCTCCTTCAGTTTCGCCCGCAGGTCAGACGCCGACCACTCGGAGTGGGCCGCCAGGCCGAGTGCAGCAACGCCCGAAACTGCCGGACACGCCATCGACGTGCCGGGAAGTTTCTCGTACCCACCGTTTCGGGTCGAACTCGACAGCACGTCCTGACCGGGTGCAACGACGTCCAAATTCTCGCCGTACTGCGAGAAGTCAGTCAGGTCCTCGTTCGAGTCGATCGCACCAACGGCGATACACTCGTCGTACTTCGCCGGGTAAGAGACGCCCTCTGAACCGTCGTTGCCGGCCGCACAGATCGGCAGTGCCCCGTTATTGAGGGCATACGACACCGCGTTCTTCATCGTCTCCGTATAGCCGCCGCCTCCCAGCGACATGTTGATGATGTCCGCTCCTTGGTCCGCCGCCCACTGCACCGCGTCCGCAATATCATCAGTCGACCCAGACCCTTCCTCCGAGAGAGACCGCCCACTGAGCAGTCGGGAATTGGACATGCCCGCCACGCCCGTGCCGTCGTCCGTCGTCGCCGACGCGATGCCCGCCACGTGCGTGCCGTGCATCTCCTTGTCCGCGTCCGGCATCGGATCGCCGTCGTTGTCCACGAAGTCCTTCCCCTTGTTCGATCCGAACTGCGCCTCCAGGTCCGGGTGGTCGTACTTGACCCCCTGGTCCACGATCGCTATCGTCACGTCCTCGCTCCCCAGCGTCGTGTCCCACGCCGCCGGCGCGTTGACGAGCTGTGGCGCGTACTGCTCGTCGAACTTGGGGTCGTCCGGCGTCATCAACGCCTCGTGGGTCGCGTTCTCTTCGACGTATTTTACGCCCGGGACTTGCTTGAGCGTCTCCGCGACTGAGGAATCCGCCTGCGCACTCGCCCTGTCCGGCATCCTCACCGCCATGTACCCCAGGTCTTTGTTGCGTTTTCTGACCCTCGCTTCCGACGGCAAGAATCGCTCTACCCGTGTCTGCGCCGTCGACATCTGCGTACTCGACGAGACACCGAGTAGCAGTTCGTCTTCCTTCGCTCCCAATTCGCGATCGGAATCCGCCGCCGTGACGCCGCCAAACGCGGCGAAGGCGCCAGCCGCGCCAGTTGCTTGCAGGAATTCGCGTCGTCCCCATGGTCCGGTGTGATCATCTGCCATGATGCAACAACACAATTTACAGCCCACTATTTATATTTTTCTGGATACAGGGAAAATTAATGAGAATGTGTACATTTTGTATAGTTATAATTCCGGTATGTGTTTGGACAAAAATGACCTCCGTCTTGCGTATTTCCATTCAAATTAAATCAAAATCCAGTTTATTGTGGCATCAAGGGTCCGCGTTGGATTTCAGGAAAAGATTTATGTACTGTTTTCACACTAGGATTTAAATTAAGTCTATAATAGTCTCGTATTGAAGTCGCGCGACAGGAAGGTTATTTTTCGGGACCTCGAAAGACGAACATGGCCCGAACACCAATCATTGACCATCACCTCCACCTCGACCCCGAGGGGGGCCGTGGGATAGATGCTGTCAAAGCGTTCGCCAGGAGCGGGGGCACTCATCTCATGATCGTCAACAAACCGTCCTGGAACCGGGGAATTCGGCCGGAAACAGGGGGTGATTTCCGGCCCGTTTTCGACCACACCATCGACATCGTGAAACGGGCGTCTGCCCATCTCGACGGAACGGCCTGGCCGATCGTTGGGGTCCATCCCGGACTCATCTCTCACCTGGTCGATGACCAGGGGATGGAACCAAAAGCCGCGGCGGATGTCATGCAAGCCGGACTCGATGCCGCAGCAGCATTCGTCTCGGACGGCGACGCACTGGGCCTGAAATCCGGACGACCGCATTATGACGTCAGTGATGCGGTCTGGACGGCCTCGAACGACGTCATGCGTCACGCATTCGAACTCGCCACGGATCTGGATTGTCCAGTCCAGTTGCATGCCGAAGGTGACGATGACCTGTCCGACATCACGGCGATGGCCGCCGACGCTGGGCTTCCGCGCGAGCGCGTAGTCAAACACTATGCCAGCGGTGACCTGGAGGGACCCATCCCCAGCGTGATGTGTCGCAAGGAGTGGCTCGAGCGCGCCGCCGAACGCGAGGTCCCGTTCCTCATGGAAACGGACTTCATCGACGACCCGGACCGACCGGGGGCTGTTATGGGTCCACAGACGGTCCCGCGTCGCGTTCGGTGGCTTGAGGAGGAGGGTTATCAGGAAGCGATCCGGACGGCCCACGTTGACACCCCGAAACTCGTCTATGATGTCGACACTGAAGCCACATTGGAATAGGTACCTGGCGCTGCGCGAGAGAAAGGCCTTTCAAGTCCCCCTCGTACCGTGAAGTATGAGCGAGGCCCCGACCGAGTTCTACTCGGAAGAACGCTGGCAGAACTGGCTCGAACGCATCAGAGACGAAGAAATCGACCCAGAGGACGAGGATTCCGCCCGACTCCTGCTCAACCTTCAGGACGACGCGGCCATCGCCATAGCGAAGATCGTGTCGGCGTGCGACGAGGACCACCTC
>JBKEGM010000270.1:0-4284 GCA_046710005.1 Natrialbaceae archaeon | reverse complement strand
ACGGCCTCGGTCGGGACCGGTTCCGGGGCCAACTGGCTCGAACGGACGCCGGACGGGAACCACGTCGTGGTCAGCGCCCGGGAACCCAGCCACACCCAGTTCAGGATCGACGCGGATCCCGCGTCGGAGGCTTTCGGCACGGTGACCGCCGAAATCGACCGGACGCCGGAGGGCGGATCCGGTGACAAGGACGGCCCCGGGCCGTGTGACGTCACGATCCACCCCGACGGTCAATACGCCTACGTCCCCGACCTCTTCGCGGACACCCTCACCGTTCTTCGTGTCGACCCGTTCGAGGTGGTGACCCAAGTGGACGTGGCACCGGTCGGCGACGGCGCGGCGCGACCGTGGATGGCCACGGCATCGCTGGACGGGGCAACGCTGCTCGTCGAGCACGACGAGGGCGAAACAGGGACAGAAAGTATCTGGGACCTCGAGGATCCGGCGAACCCAGTGGAGCAAACCCGACTGACGGCGGCGGATGGGCTCGGTGGACGACCCTTGACGAACGAGATCGGGCCCGATTCCGAGCGTGGCTACGTGTTCACGCCGGGGACGAATGACGTGACCGTCGTCGATCTGGTGGCCGAAACCGTGACCGACAGAATCGACCTCGGGGGGTCGGCGTTCGTCGGGACCTGGAACCCGTCACGGACGAAGCTCTACGTCCCGGTCCAGACGAACGACGAGGTTGCCATAATCGATCACGAAGGAGGAGAAATCGTGGAAAGAATCGATGTCGGACCGAGTCCGTATGGGGCAACGGCCGCACGGGTCCGGCCCGAAGGCGAACCGGCGGCCGGCCTGTTTCTCGCGATGGCCCGTCTCGGGATCGGATCCCGGAAGACGAAGACGACCTACTGTATCGGGAACTGCGCGTGCGGACACCAGCTTTGAGATTATCCAGTTTCCGTTGCCCGAGGTGGTCGGAGACCAGTTCAGTTCACTCCTGATAGCGACAATGAAATTCGGCGACTCGCCGATAGAACGCAGGGATGACCTCGGTCCTGATGTCCGGATCCTGGGCGTCGTCGAACTCCTCCCGAGTGAGTGCGCGTGCGTCGTCGATCGCGGTTTCGACGTGCGACGGGACGCCCCGTTCGTCAACCGACCCGAGGTACGCCCAGATGAATGCGGATCCACCGGCCTACTCTGACGCAATCAGTGATTCAATAGAGCCGACGGTTTCGAGGCGTCTCAAAATACCACATTCAAGGTAATCTGAACTTTTCAAATTGGTTCGCAACACCATGACTGGTTCGAGAACATTCTGCGTACCGAGTTCTACAGATGAACGAAACGGGAAAGACATCGAACCCGGACTTACACCGACACGCCTTCGAAACCACTGTGTCCGGCAAGTGTTTCGGGCACATTGAGGATATACGTGCACACGCTCCCAGACTGCGTGACGATCTTGACCGTTACTTGCTCCCCAGCCGCGAGTGGCGAGAGGGGCTGGTGCAGATTCGGCGCTTTGGGAGGAGCGTCGTTGAACGGGATGGTGATATCGAAGCGGTCTTCCTTCTCGTTCAGGACCGGACCGGACCCGTCGGGATCGTTTTCACTCACCACTGCGAACTCTTCAGACAATGCACTTGCATTCCATGAATTAATCCCCCCGTAAGTAAGAGTTTCCTCCCCCCTCGGCCCGATGACTTGCACCGTGGCGGCCGCCAGATCGATCGAGGACGAACCCGGCGACTGCATCACCGTCAAATAGGCCCCATCGATTGCGTCGTGCGTGTCCTGATCGAACCGATCGCCACTATCACTACCGTATTCGTCAACCTTTCCCTCAATAAGTCCGACAGCGGAGACGACGATAACGTTGTTCGATACTTGCTGTTGCGATTCGTGACCTGTGGATGACGCCTTGTTCTGTAGGAAGCCGGCGGTGTTGATCAACACGCCGGCGGCCACTGCAGCGACGAGGATCATCGCGATGAAGATGATCAACGTCTCGATCCCGACCTGGCCGCGGTCGGCATCTGGCCGTCGGGGGAGTTTCGGTTCTACCATATTTTGGACCTGTTTGGTCAAACAATGCGTACTGCGTAGACTGCCGTCCTGGTGTGGCTTATCGAAAGCTACAACAAGTTAATGAAAAAGGATTATGGCCAAACGAATACTCCTCGCCCTCTCGTATGAACCGTCACGGCTATATCGGGTCCGTAACAGGTGGAAAGTGCGTTCACCTGGTCCACGGCTTTACGACACGGTTTGAGAATATTCATTCAAGCAAATTTATATATTTTTTCGTCTATCGACCATCGCGTAGCTCAGGACGAACGGGTGCTGTGGGAACAGGCTCAACCGTTTCGGGGCTACCGGCCCCGAGTACGTGGACAACCATGAGAACTATTCTATGACACGCTCTCATCTGGAGTAACTCCAGCCCGACGTCCTCGACGGCGACGCGATCGACTTCCCGCATCTCGTCAGTAGTGACCGCCGGAACTTCGCGACCGTCGGGTATTCGGAACGAACTCCGGGGCATACCATCACTATCTCGGGGCAAAAGGGGATACGCCTCACGGATTCGGGGGGTGGTATGACCGGAATGGGGACGCCTTCCGGATTCGAGTGGTTCTGGTGCAACCGGTCGTCCCGGCTCCCTCCCATCGGCGCGAGATCCTGTACAGTGTGGTCAGACCGGGTTCGATACCCGGTGGTCCGGAAGTGCGGACTTCGGAGCCGGTGACGGAAGGGTTTGGACTCGACTGTTCAACTGCTGAGTGGACTGTAGAACCGTCGTTCGGGCACGGTCCGTGGATGGGCGCGTTGCCCGCACTTCCACGGATGACTATTACTGCGGCTCCCGATAGGAAGCGCATGAACGAGGTCAATTTTCTGGTCATTGGGGGGGCGGACTGGACGTTGCAAACGCTGCCGTAAACCATGGGCAGTCGGTCGCGGTGGTGGAAAAGGGTCCTCTCGGGGGGACGTGTCTCAATCGGGGGTGCATCCCCTCGAAGATGCTTCTCTACCACGCGGACGTGGTGGAGTCGATCGAACGGGCCGATTCATTCCACATCGACGCCGAAGTAACCGACGTCGATTTCTCGGCGATCGTCCGTGAAGTCAACGCGGACGTCGAATCCGACTCGGAATCGATCCGGATGGGACTGGCATCCTCCTCCCAGCACGACCTGTACCAGGGCGAAGGGCGATTCGTCGACGACCGGACGGTCGAGATCGCCAGTGGTGACGAGGAAGGTGCGCGCATCTAGGCGAAAACGGTTCTTATCGCCGCCGGAACGCGACCGTCGATCCCCGATATCGACGGGATCGAGGACGTGCCGTCCCTGACGAGCACCGAAGCACTCCAGTTGGAAACGCCACCGGACCACCTCGTCATCGTCGGCGGCGGGTACATCGCGGCCGAACTCGGGCACTTCTTCGGCTCGTTCGGGAGCGACGTGACCATCATCGGGCGACGACCGCACCTGCTTCCGGAAGCCGACGAGGAAGCGGCCGAAGCGTTCACCGAGCGGTTCGCCGACCGATTCACGGTTCACACGGGCTATGCGGCCACCGCAGCCTCGGAAATGAACGAAACGAACACCGTCGAAGCCAAGCCGTACGAATACAGGGCCGACGGCGATGACGGAGAGATCATCGACGAGGATGCCGTGACCGCCACGGGGGACGAACTGTTGATCACTGCTGGACGTACCCCGAACATGGATCTGCTAAATCCCCCCGACGCAGGGGTCGAAACCGACGATCGGGGGTTCATCGAGACGGACGAGTACCTCCGGACGACCGCCGAGGGCGTGTGGGCGCTCGGCGACATCGTCGGCGAATATCTCTTGAAGCACAGCGCCAACCACGAGGCACAGGCCGTCGCCCGTAACCTCTTCGGCGACGAGCTCACGCCAGTCGATTACACAGCGATGCCATTCGCCGTGTTCGCTTCCCCCGAAGTGGCAGGGGTTGGTGCACGCGAAGCAGAGCTTCAGGCGGCAGACCGGGAATACGCTACCCGCACCTACCGGTACGATCAGACGGCCCGGGGCAGCCCGATGAAGGCCGACGGGTTCCTGAAGGCCATCATCGATCTGGACGGGGAAATTCTGGGGTGCCACATCATCGGGCCGGAGGCTTCCGACCTCGTTCAGGAAGTCGTCGTGTCGATGAAAGCGGGGTCGGGCACGGTAGAAGACATTCGGGAGTCCGTCCACATCCACCCGGCGCTGTCGGAAGTCGTCCAGCGGGGGTTCTCCGGGCAATTCACCCGCGGTGACGCTGGGCACTCGCACTGATCTGGGCCGCTGCGGG
>JBKEGM010000269.1:0-4284 GCA_046710005.1 Natrialbaceae archaeon | reverse complement strand
GGCCGGAGCTGCCGTCATTGGTGGCTATCTCGGGAGTATCAACCTCGCCTTTCCGTGGTTCGTCGCCGCCGTGATGACTGGACTGGGTGCAGTGGTCCTTGTGACGATGGAGGAACCGGACACCTACCAGGAGGTAGACTCGGACAGCCTTGGACTTCGGGAGACCTTCGACATCGTCAGGGATGCTGTCTCCAAACCCAATATCAGGTCGCTCATCCTGTATTATTACGTCCTCTATGCCGCGGTCACCTATCTCGTCTTCATCTTCCTCCAACCAATATTCGAGACGGTCGTCATCAGTCTCGGCGTGCCTCCCGGGCAGGTCGAATCACTTCTCGGCTGGTTCTACGCGGCATATAGCCTCTTCGGAGCGTTCCTTAGTTACTACACTGGATGGATCGAGGACCACGTGGGGATCAGGACGTGGTTCGTGCTGCTCCCCTTCGTCGTGGGCACCGCGTTGACGGCGATGTATTTCGTTCCGATACTTGCGCTCCCGACGTTTCTGGTGGCCCGCGGCCTCGCCGACGTCACCCGGTCGTTCGCGGGACACTACGTCAACGACCGAATCGAAACGCTCGGGCGGGCGACCGTGCTGAGTGCGATGGCGATGGTCAGTGGCCTGACCGTCATTCCGTTCCAGCTTGGGAGTGGGGTCATCTCGGATGTCGTGTCCCCACTTTTCGCGCTGGCAATTGCCGGGGTCGTCCTCGTCGTCGGGTCTGGATTTATCCTCACCTGGGAAATCCCCGTCACAGAATGAGGTGGTGCCTGGTTCTCCGAATCAGGCCCCGTCGTTCGGCTCCTCCCGTTCTGGATCGTGGTTTCCGAACCAGCCGAGGAGTTCCTCGAGTCGGTGAATCGCCCGATCAGGATCACCCACGTTGTGGTGTTCGCCGGTATAGACCACGAGTTTTGCAGGGACGCCTTGCTTGTTCACTGAGACGTAAAGTTGCTCGGCCTGCGTGACCGGGCAGCGCCAGTCCTCCTCGCCGGCAGTGAGCAAGAGCGGGGTATCGATATCGCCCACGTCGGCGAGCGAGGAGGCCCCCTCGTACGCCTCGGGGTTTTCCCAGGGGAGGCCGTAGTCGGCCTCCCACCAGTTGTGTGAGTCGTCCGTCCCGAATGCTGATCGGGCGTCGTAGATCCCATGTTCGGCAGCCGCCGCCCTGAAGGGATCGTCCCGGGTCAGGACGTATGCGGTATTGATCCCCCCTTGCGAGAATCCGGTCACGAACAGTCGATCCGGATCCGCCCATCCCCGTTCGACGACGGCATCGACGCCAGCCAACAGGTCTTCGACCTCGACCGTGTTCCACTCGCTTCTGAGTCGCTCACAAAAGTCCCGACCGTAGGAAGTTGATCCCCTGTAGTTCACCTTCAAAACGATGTAGTCACGAGTGGTATAGACGCCGTCCTGAAACCGCCAGCCTGGCTGGTCGTACGTCATCGGACCGCCGTGGATGTTCAGGAGGAGCGGACGTGGGTCGGGGTCATCGGGATCGAAGTCCGACGGGACCAACGCCAGGGCCTCGATATCGCTCCCATCGTCACTCTCGAATGTCAGCCGATGGAGGTCCGGCTGATCATAGGTCCCGAGTAAGTCGTCGTTCGTCGCTGTAAGCCTGCGTCGAGGGTCCTCGCCAGCGTTCGTATCGAGGGCGTCAACGTCCATTGCATGTACGTCCCGCCCATCCTGAGGATGAGTGACGATTGTGGCCACGGTTCCGGCTTCGAGGTCAAGGCCGACGATCGATTCGTCCTCCGACTGGACCTTGAAAACGCGTTCGGGATCGTCCGCAGTCGCGTCGAACCGACAGCATCGAGTTCGAGCCTCGTCACCGATCAGCGCAACGATCGTCTCGTGGTCAAGCCACTGGGGCGCCCCACCCCAGGCCAGCGTTCGATCGAGGGACGCTGAGACCGACCGATGGCTCCCCTCCGCGAGGTCAGCCACGTAGAGTTCCGTTGGCACGTACAGGTTGTCCGGTGGTCGGCCAGTAAACGCGAGTTTCGACCCGTCCTCGTTCCAACTCGGGCCCTGCGCGGCTAATTCCCCGTCCGTCAACCGGGTCAGATCGTCCCCACTCGGCGTGATCGTATAGACGTCCTGAACGTAGGTGTCGTCGGGGTCCTCGCCACGATAGGAATGGAACGCGATGCGATCTCCAGCGGGACTCCAGGCCGGTTCCGGGCCACCCATGACGCCGCCAACACCGCGTGCATAGGCCTCGTCGAGGCGACGTTCCTCGCGCGTGTCGAGGTCGACTACGAACAGGTACATCGTGACGTCGTCGAGCCAGCCCCTGCCGTCAAGTTTGTGCTGGAGGCGATCGATCTCTACCGGATCGTCTTCATCTCGACGATTGCGGAGGTACGCGGCCTGTTCCTCAGTTGGGTCGCGGGACGCGATCACGACCCGATCACCGTCCGGTCCCCAGTCGAAGTCCTCCACACCCTCGTCTCGGTCCGTGATCTGTCGCGCATCGCCGCCCCGCTCCAGGTCGAACACCCAAAGCTGTGGTTTCGGTCCCTCCCCACCGGTTCCAGTCGCATCTTCGTCGTCACTGGTTTCATCGGCCTCCCCAGTGGAATCACCGTCCTCTTCGTCTTCGTCATCCGACCGTGAGACGGACAGTTCGACGTCCTCTTCGCGGGCAGCGACGAAACCCAATTTCGACCCGTCGGGACTCCACTTGGGCGCGTTCGCGTCCGAGGCTCGGGCCAACCGATACGGGTCCTGGCTCCCATCGGTCGGAACTGTAAAGAGCGACGAGTGGCGTTCGTCGTCCTCCTCCTCGAATTCAGAGACGACAGTGGCCACACGATCACCATCCGGAGACAGCGCGACGTCATTCAGGAGCGTGACGTCGTAGTACGATTCTATCGGCAATGAATCAGGCATGAAACGAACCACTGCATGGAACGGGTAAGGGACTTGGGTTCCGGCAGCCGTGACACTGGCTGGAGCAAGTGCGGAAATACGATCGTCGTCGGAGACAAACGCAAGCGAAGTGACCTACTTTCGGACCCGCCAGAAAATGTACTGTTTCCGTATTGTTTTTTCAACAGCGGGCCGTTGCCCCATACGCCGAATGTGACGAATCCGACGAACGGAGGCCTCACGCATCTGCTCACGATTACCCCGATCAACCCGATGTGTGGGCAAAATCCTCGACATCGACAATGGTCCCCGCTGACGATTCACCGACCGCCAGGCGGAGTAATTCGGGTTTCCGCAATCAAACGGCCATCCAAAAATACGACGGTCGTCGATACTCAGGTTAAATGAATGTCGTTATCATGACATGCGTTCCCGGGAGTCAATCAAAGCGGTAGTTGAGTACCTTTAACCCCCTCGGTTCGGTAGTTTTGATTATCCATGAGCAGCCTCGAAAAACTGTTCGCACCGGAGAGTGTCGCGGTGGTTGGGGCAACGGAGCGGGAAGGGTCGGTGGGGCACGCAATCATGACGAACCTCCTCGACGATTACAACGGGGAGGTCGTCCCGATCAATCCAAAACGGGACGAACTGTTCGACCTGGACTGTTATGAGGACCTGGCCCAGCTCCCCGAACCGGTAGACATGGCCGTCGTGGTCGTCCCACCGTCCATCGTTAACGACGTGGTGGAACAAGCCGGCGAGGTTGGCGTCAAGAACCTGGTCATCATCACGGCGGGCTTCGGCGAGACCGGGTCGGAAGGGGCACAGCGCGAGCAGGAACTCAAGGAACTCGCCGAGGAATACGACCTCAACATCGTCGGGCCGAACTGCCTCGGCATCATGAACACCGACATCGGGATGAACGCGACGTTCGGCCCCGACAGCCCGCTCGAAGGCAACATCTCGTTCATGAGCCAGTCCGGGGCGTTCATCACCGCCGTCCTCGACTGGGCGTTGGACGAGGGGATCGGATTCAAGGACATCGTTTCCCTCGGCAACAAGGCGGTCATGGATTCGACGGATTTCATCGAAGTCTGGGACGAAGATCCGGAGACGGACGTGATCATCGCCTACCTCGAGAGCGTCGACGAAGGCGGTGAGTTCATCGAGACCGCCCGCGAGGCAAGCAAGGACACACCGATCGTGGTCCTCAAGTCGGGCCGGACCGAGGCCGCCGCGCAGGCCGCCTCCTCGCATACCGGCGCCATCGCCGGCGCCGAGGAAGCCTACGAAGCGGGCTTCAAGCAGTCGGGCGTCCTCCGGGCCAACACCGTCCAGGAGATGTTCGACTACGCCCGCGCGCTCTCCGGGATGCCCCTGCCCGCCACCGAGAAAATCGC
>JBKEGM010000268.1:0-4301 GCA_046710005.1 Natrialbaceae archaeon | reverse complement strand
AGTACGTCGGTTGCGACCCCGAGGCCGTGATTCCGACGCCCGGCGGCCTTGCCGCGATCCGTATGGCAATCGAGGTGACGGTCGAGGCCGGCGACTCGGTGCTCGTCCCGACGCCGAGTTTCGGGGAATTTGCCCGCGAGGTGCGACTTCAGGGTGCCGAGCCGGCGTTCGTCGCCCATGATCGACTGCTCGAGAGCGCCCCCGGCGATCACGCGCTCGCGATCATCTGTACCCCGAACAACCCGACCGGCGACGCGTACGACCCGGAGGCGCTCCGGGCGTTCGCGGCGCGCTGTCGCGAGGCGGGGACGCCACTGCTCGTCGACGAAGCGTTCCTGGGGTTCACCATCCTGGGGAGCTTTGCCGGCGAGCCCGGCGTGATCATCGCCCGTTCGCTCACGAAGTTGTTCGGCCTTCCCGGGCTCCGGATGGGGTTTGCGGTCGCGACGGGCGACCTCGGTGACCGGCTGGAAGCCACCCGGCGGACCTGGAACCTCTCGGCACCCGCCGCGGCAGTCGGCGCCCATTGCATGCGCGACGAGGCGTTTGTCGTGGAGACCCGTGAGCGCGTTTGCAGGGAACGAGAACGCCTCCGGGAAGGGCTGGCCAACCGGTTCGGGGTTCACGAGTCGGACGCGCCGTTCCTCCTGCTCGACGTGACGGGCGGGTCGAAAGCCCGGGGGGAGGGCGACGTTCGCGCGGGGGGCGCAACCGCGACCGACGTGGACGCGATCCTCGAGGCCGCCCACGAGGAAGGGATTGTCCTCCGGGACGCCCGGACCTTCCGGGGGCTCGAGTCGCACCTTCGCGTGTCCATACAGGATCGCGACGCAAACAACCGACTGTTGGAGGTTTTGACCCATGTCTGAGTCACCGCACACCGAACCCACGACCGACGCACAGCCCACCGAACCGACGCTGTTCGAACCGACCACCGAGGACGACGTGCTCCGTCTCCGTCGCCCGGGAACCCGCTGGCTCTCGGGTGGCTGGAACGGCGGCAAGTACGAGGGATCGGCCGCCTATAGCGTCTCGGTTCCCGAAGGCTGGTCGTGCGAGAACGTCGAGGGATACGTTGACGACCGCCTCGAAACCGCCGGGTTCGGGGAACCGGGGCCGACGCTGATCACCGGCGTCGATCACGAACACGTCCGCGGTGCGCGTTGCGGGCCGGTCGAGGCGTACGCGACGGCTGGCGTCTCCAACCCGGCAGCGCTGCCGATGGCTCCCGAGGGCGAACCCGATCCCGACGGCGAGGACCTGCCCGAGGGCGAACTCGTCGCCGGGACCGTCAACGTCGTCGTGGGCACGACGCGCTCGCTCGCGCCGGGGGCGCTGGCCAACCTTCTCTCGGTTGCGGCGGAGGCCAAGACTGCGACGCTCCTCGCTCGAACGGGCTTTCCGGGGACGACCTCCGACGCGGTGATTGCCGCCGACGATCCTGACGGCGAACCGGCCGACTTCTCGGGGAGTGCGATGCGAGTTGGGGCCGCCGCCCGCGTCTGCGTCCGCGACGCCGTCTACGCCGCCCTCGAGTCGCGCTACGAGAACGACAGTGAGGCCGCCGTTCCCACGTCGGTCGAAGACGCCTCGTACGGCGTCTCGACGGACGTTCGTGCCGAAATTTTGACCCTTTGAATATCTGGTCAACACGTCGATAGCCCGTTTCGACGTCTCGTCTGGGTGAAAACGTCCTTTGAGCTTGGACAGGCGATTTATCCGTACTGTTCGTTTTTGCAACCATGACGGACCGATCGCGAAGACAGGTGCTCCGATTGAGTGCGCTGGTGGCGGCGAACGGTCTTGCCGGCTGTGCCTCCCTCTCCGGCGACGGAGGAGCCGGTACGACCGCCCCACCCACTGACAATCCGACGACGACAGCCCCCGCAACCGATACGCGGACGACGGTCCCACCGGCCGAACAAATCGACGACTGGCAGTTCGATCCGGCAGATATCGGTCATAATGGCGGAAGCGGTGGGAAAGGGGGCAATACCAGTATGACGGGCACGCCGATGGCCACCTATCAGGCGCAGTCTGCGGGGGCCTCCGTCGGCCTGGCGGCGGGCGGTGCGAAGGATGTCGTTACCTTCCGGCGGAACATCGAGGAAGGATACCTTCCAATCCCCTCGTCGATCCCCTACGAGGGGCTGTTCTACGATTATTACTTCGACACCGGTGGAAGCGGTGATTGCGACGCGACGTTTTGCCCAGCCTATTCGCCGGCGATCAGCGAGGATCCACTGGCCGACGAAACGGAACGGTATGTCACCGTCGGCCTGGATTCCGGGCTCTCGCAGTCGGAGTTCTCGCGAAAGAAGCTCAACCTCGTCGTCGTGCTCGACGTTTCGGGCTCGATGTCGTCATCATTTGATGAGTATTACTACGACCGCTACGGCAATCGCCAGGAGGTGGAGGAGCACACGGAGCGGCCGAAGATCGAGGTCGCCAAGGACGCCCTCGCCTCCCTGACCAAGCAACTCCGGCCTGGAGACCGGTTCGGGGTCGTGCTCTACAACAACGAATCGACGGTCGCGAAGCCGCTGAACCCCGTCGCCGAGACGGATATGGACGCCATTCGTGGGCATATTGAGGAGGACATCCAGGCCGGCGGAGGGACCCGACTCTCGGGCGGGCTGACCGACGCGGAGGACCTCCTTGCCGAGTACGCCGAGGCCGACCAGCAAGAGTGGGAAAACCGGATGATCGTCCTGACTGACGCGATGCCGAACCTTGGCGATACGAACGAAGGGAGTCTCGAGGACACCCTCGAGGGATACGCCGGAGACTCGATCCATAGCACGTTCGTGGGCATCGGCGTCGACTTCAACACCGAGATAATTGACGGCATCACCTCGGTCAGGGGTGCGAACTACTACAGCGTCCACTCCGCGGACGAGTTTGAGGAGCGGGTGGCCGACGAGTTCGAGTACATGGTGACGCCGCTGGTGTACGACCTGGAACTCGAACTCGATGCTCCGGAGGCCAGCGTCGCCAAAGTGTACGGGTCGACCGCCGCCGAAGACGCTACCGAGGACCTGGTGACGGTGAACACGCTCTTCCCGTCGCCAAAGCGCGAGGGCAAAGCGAAAGGCGGCGTTGTGCTGGTTAAACTCGCGGATGCTGCCGAGTCCGACCTCGACCTGACGGCATCCTGGGAGACCCGGAACGGAAAGCGCCACGAGACCAGCGAAAACGTCTCGATCCCGGCCCGCGATCCGGACTTCTACGCGAACAGCGGGATCCGCAAAGCGGTGGTGCTCACCCGCTATGCCGATCTCGTGAAGTCCTGGACGATCGCCGAGCGCGAAGGCGATGAGGAGGTCCCGGTCTCGAAGTCGGAGGGCATCGAACCCCCCGAGGACGACGATTACGACGACCAGTGGGAACAACAGTCCGAGCCGTTGACGGTCTCCGAGACCTACCGGGAGCGATTCGAGCAGTTCGCGGGGTATTTCGAGAGCGAGATGGAAGCCCTCGGGGACGAGACCCTCGAGCAGGAACTGGAGATTCTGCGGAAGCTCGCGACGTACGACAGGTGAGCGCGGCGTTTTCTTTCAGCCGAATCCACGATTGTATGGGGGAGTTTCGATGCCGAACCCGAACCGCCTTTTATCAAGTGTGCCTCCTTCCCTCCATGAATGAGGACGAGGCCACCGAGACGGGTGGGTCCGAAACTGTCGAAGGACCGCCGGACCCCCGACCGATCGAAGCGGCCGTCCCTGATGAGTTTGGCCTGGTACAGGTCTGCCCCATCGACGCCGGTCAGGGCGCGCGAAAGGGCACCGAATTTTGACGGCCTGCGAGAACTCGGTGGATTATCCACCGTCCGATTGGTTTCTCAGCCGAATATCGTCGTCACTATCGGAGACTGGAAGGGAGGGAGACGCTCTCCTTGGCGTCACTGCAGCGCGATGTAGGTTCTCGTGGATCCCACGCCCTCGATGTTCTGGAACTCGGTCGAGACCGCGTGCAGGAGTTCGTAGACCTCGTCGCTTTCCATTTCGATCATGAGGTCGTAATCCCCCGCGATCACGTGCGCCTCGCGAACGTGTTCGAAGTCGGTGATCGTTTCGCAGGCGGCTTCGGAGGTCCCCGATGCGGTGATCGCCATGACGAACGCTCGGACCATGGTTCTTGGTACGGTTTCCCAAGTCATAGTTTTTTGTACGGTGGTCGACGGTCGTGTTTCGAGTTGCCCGAACTGACCCGCGACCCTGTCCACGGTCACCTGAACAGACTGTACTGTTCGACTCCCAGGAATACGACTGCTCGCTTCGGCCGTCGGGCCGCAGTGTGTG
>JBKEGM010000267.1:0-4325 GCA_046710005.1 Natrialbaceae archaeon | reverse complement strand
CGCCGGAAGGACGTCCTGTTCGAACGCTGCGAGCCCAAGTTCGATAACGTCGAAGAGAGCTTCATCGACAACAACGACGCTCAAGAGGAGGCCGTCCGGTCGGCCGTTGCCGCCGAGGACCTGGCGCTGATCCACGGCCCGCCGGGGACGGGGAAAACCTACACCATCGCCCGGGCGGTCCGGGCCCTGGTCGAGCGCGGCGAACGCGTCCTGCTGTCAGCGTTCACCAACCGGGCCGTCGACAACTGCATCGAGGCCCTGGAGGAACAGGACTTCACCGACGTCGTCCGGTACGGCACCGAGAGCGGGGTTCGGGATGACATGCAGGCGTATCGCCTAGAGCGTCGAGGCGATCCGGCGGAGTGCGCCGCGGAATTGGAAGACGCCCAGGTGGTCGCCGCGACGACCGCCGCCTGTGGATCGCGAGCCCTCCGCGAGATGGACTTCGACGTCGCCGTCGTCGATGAGGCGGCGCAACTCACCGAACCGGGGACCCTTGCGGCCGTCAACCTCGCGGACCGGTTCGTCCTGGTGGGCGACCATCGACAGTTGCCCCCCGTCGTTCGATCGGACGGGGACGCGTCGCTCCCCGGAGGGGAAAATGGGAGTGACGGGGACGCTGACGGCGGAGACCACGATCACGACCACGACCTCTCGCGCTCGCTGTTCGAACGAATGAACGACGCGTACCCCGAGGCCAGCACGCTGCTGGACCGACAGTACCGGATGGCCCAGCGAGTCCAGGCGTTCCCCTCAGAGGAGTTCTACGACGGCCAGTTGCGACCGGCGGGACCCGCAGTCGCGAGCCAGCGTCTCGACGACCTGCCCGGCGTCGACGAGAGCCGCCTCCCCGAAACACTGCAGGACCAGGTCGCCTTCATCGACGTTCGCGGTGACGAGGGTCGCCACACCGACACCGACGAGGCCGAACGGGTAGCCGAAATCGTGGAGTCGTTTTCGAACGCCGGGGTCGGCCTCGGCGACGTGGGCGTGATCGCGCCGTATCGTGCACAGGTCGCCGAGATCGGCAAACGGGTGCCGGACCGGGTGGCAGTCGACACGGTCGATCGCTTCCAGGGCTCGGCCAAGGAGGTCATCATCGTCTCGTTCGTCGCGACGGGCGACCTCGACGGTCCGATCTTCGAGGACCACCGCCGGATGAACGTGGCGATCACCCGCGCTCGCCGGGCGCTGGTGCTGGTCGGCGACGCTGATGCACTCGGCACAGATCCAGTCTACGGGCGGATGGTCGAATGGGCCGACGCGTAAGGGCAGTTCGAGGCCGTCGATCCCCAGGGCTTTCCTTCGGGACCGCCAATTCGTCCCCAATGGAACTGCCCCTCGGCGACGGAACGATCGAAGTGACCTTGCCCGACTGCGACGCGACGGTGGCGGAAGCGCCGGGTGGTTCGCCGGTCGACGTTCGGGCGGCCGCCGAGTCCGCGATGGACGGGCCGCACGGACCGTCGCTGGGCGATCGTGCCGATCCGGACGACGAGATCGCCATCGTCGTGACCGACATTACTCGGGACGCACCCGACGACGTACTGTTGGACCTCTTTCTTGAGGAACTCCGGGCGGCAGGTGTGGATCGCCAGCAGGTGACCGTAATCATCGGGCTGGGCCTCCACCGCCCGATGACAGACGACGAACTCCACGCGATGCTCGGCGAGAAGGCAGACCTCGCTGTCAACCACGACCCCGACGCAGTCGTCGAGGTCGGCACGGTCGACGGCGTTCCGATCGCTGTCCATCCCGTGGTCGACGACGCCGACCTCGTCCTTTCAACCGGCGTCGTCGAACCCCACCAGTACGCCGGGTTCAGCGGCGGCGCGAAGACAGTGGTCATCGGTGCCGGCAGCGAGGAGTTCATTCGGTACACGCACGGGCCAGAAATGCTATCCCAGGACGGAGTCCGTCTCGGTCGGATCGACAGCAACCCCTTCCGCGAGGCGGTCGACCGCGCCGGTGACCTCGCTGGCCCGGACTTCTGTCTCAATCTCACGAAAGGGCCCACAGGGATACTCGACGTCGCGGCCGGCGATCCAAGGGCAGTGGTCTCCGATCTCGCCGAAACGGCCCGCGAGGCGTTGTCGGTCCCAGTCGAGATGGAGTACGATGCGGTCGTTGCGGGCGTCGGCGGACCGAAGGACGCGAATCTATATCAGGCCAGTCGGGCGGCGACATACGTCGCACTCGGGGACCGGAACCCACTCCGATCCGAAGGTCGAATCGTGATCCCCGCCGAACTGTCCGAGGGGGCCGGCCAGGGAACCGGGGAGCAACGCTTCTACCAGCGACTCTCGGAGGCGTCGGACGCCGAGACCCTCTACGAAGCCATGAAGGAAGGGTACGATCCGGGTGCCCAGCGGGCGTTCGTGGTTGCCCAGGTCCTCCAGGAGTTCGGGGTCTTCGTCACCGACAGCGAAACGCCGGCGGTCGTCGGCGAGTGTCTCATGCACGCCGAACCAACGGTCGAGGACGCCATCGCGCCAGAAAGCGACGTCCTCGTGCTCCCGGACGCGCTGAACACGCTGCTCGTTGACGGCGATCGATAGCGTCGGGGCCCGATATTCATCCGTCGGTCGTCTCGTTGAATCGTCAGTGAGGCTCCAGGGTCCATTCGTTTACTCCCCCAACCGTTTCGTTCACTCGTCGATCCTCTCGGTCACTCGTCGGTTGAACTCTCGACCAAACCGGCCGTGAACGCGTCCTCGCCGATCTCATCAAGGACGCGGTCGTGGAAGTTCTGGAGGGCGGCACTTTCGTCCTCCGCCAGCACGACGTCGCTGGCCATCAGCGTGGCGAGTCCGAACGCCCGCGGCGTCGGCGAGTCGACGCGGGTAGAGACGATCTCCAGATCTCCAGCCTGAATTCGCCCCAGGACGGTCTGTATCCCGGCAAGGTTCAGTTTGTCCTCGATGATTTCGCGGTAGGTTTCCTCGATGGGTGCGAAGTCCGTCAGGTCCTCGGCGAACCCGAGAAGCATCTCGCTGTCCACCTGCTGACGGCTCGCTGACTTCTCGTGGCCCTTGTAGCGTTTCAGGATCATTAGCGAACGCGTCGCGTTGATCCGGAAGTACCGCTTCAGGAGGTCGGTCCCGCCGATAGCGTCCCGAAGAAGCGGGCGAGCATCCTCGGGGGCGAGGCTCTCCAGGATCCCCACCAGGTCGATTTTGCGGTTCAGCGGCATCGAGAGCGTGAAGCCGTTATCGGCGACGGAGAGCTGAACGTTGGCATTGGCCTTCTGGGCACAGCGATACGCGAGCAAACGGGAGAGGCCATCGTTGAACCGGCGGCCATAGTTCGACCGGACGTAGTAGTTGCGCTCGTAGTCTTCGCGGTCCCGTTCGACTTCGATCACGAGACGATCGGGCGTCGAAACGCTGTCGGCACCAGCGTAGCGAACCTGCTCGTCGAACATCCGGGTGATCGCCCGAACGGAGTTATCGTCCAGGGAAAACTCCCTGAGCCAGGCTCTGACTGTCGCCGGGCCGCCCTCGGCGAGATGATCGAGAAGTTCCGCCTGAAACGCCAGGATCTCCCGGCCGAGGTCGGAGGAGAGGGGCAATCGTTCGGAATACCAGGAGGGAACTGTCGGTGCGGCCGCCGTCGGATCGGCGTACACCTTCGACCCGCGTCGGTAGCGGAACTCGTAGCGCCCGCCACCGAGAACGAACACGTCCCCCGGTTCCAGGGTGTCGAGATATTCCTCGTCGAGGTCGCCGACCCACTCGTCGCCGCCGCGGGTGAAAACGTCACAGGTGAAGCTGTCGGGGATCGTCCCGATGTTCTGCATGTAGATCGGCCTGGCGAGGCGCCCGCGTTTCCCGATCAAAGGCTTGCCGACAGGGTACTCCTGGTAGTGGTGTTCACCCTCCGGCGGGTCGTTCTCGTCGCGCCAGACCTTCGCGTAGACGTTCCGGTCTTCCAGGCCCTCATAGTCGGCGGTGAGATAGCCCATCAGGGACTCGAACTCGGCGTCGGTGTAGTCACGGTACGGATAGGCCCGCCGGAGGACGGCCTCAATTTCGCGCTCCGGCCGGAGGTCGGCGATCGCCATCCCGTAGACGTGCTGGGCGGCGACGTCCTGGGCATTCTCGGGGACGTCGACCGAGTCCACGAACCCCTCCTCGGCCTTCTTGACCATTACCGCACACTCGACGAGTTCGTCACGGTCGAGGGCAACGACGCGTCCCGTCACGGTCTGGCCGACGCGGTGGCCGGCCCGGCCCACGCGCTGGAGCAGGGCGGCGACGGATTTGGGCGATCCCACCTGCACCACGAGATCGACGTACGGCATGTCGATACCGAGTTCAAGCGAC
>JBKEGM010000266.1:0-4354 GCA_046710005.1 Natrialbaceae archaeon | reverse complement strand
GGTTCTCGAGCGCAGTGAGCAGGACCTGAAAGTCTGTCTGGACACGGCGCACATATTCTCGGCGGGCTACGATCTCTCTACCCCCGGGGCCGTCGACGAAACGGTGGCCGAGTTCGACGAGGTGGTGGGCCTCGAGAAGTTGGCCTGCATCCACCTCAACGACTCGAAACACGAGTGCGGGACGAACAAGGACGAGCACGCCCACGTCGGAGAGGGTGAGATCGGTGAGGACGGCATGCGGGCCGTGATCAACCACGACGACCTCAGGGATCTGCCGTTCGTTCTGGAAACGCCGACGGAGGACGGCAAGAGCTTTGCCTGGAACGTCGACCGCGTGAAAGAACTCCGAGCATAAGCTGACCCCCTGAAGCCCCTGTTGGGACTGATACGAAACGCTGAAGGCCACTCCCGCTGGTTTTGTGGGTTTCGCCTCCGCGTTGCTATGATTCACGGCCGGTGCAAACGACGGGATGGTCTCGCTGAATCATGAAGGTTTATCCGGGTTGGATGGACCGTGTCTCGTATGTCGGTTCCCGAATTCGGACCCGAGAGTCGCAGGCTCCTCGGGGCCTCGCTGCTAGCCGGCGTGTTGAGTGCAATCGCGGTCGTTGCGTCCTCCTGGGTTCAACTGTCCGTGACGGGGAGAGCGCCCGGTTGGAGTGGTGTACTGGTTTTTCCGTCTTCATTGGAGCGATCGCCGCGACCGTGAAGTTCATCCCCTTCTTGCTGGCGGTCCTGCTCGTCGTCGAGAGGCCGTCTCGGCGGACCGTCGCTTTCGGTGGCGTCCTTATATACGGAGTTGAACTCACGTTGACTGTCAGCCAGACCATCATGAGCGGTTTCCCCGGCAGGATCGGACTCAGCGTCCTCGCCGTCCCGCTCCCCAGAGTGGTCGTCTTTCTCTCGATTGCGCTGGCGGTATGGCTCGCCTACCACGACGGATACGAACGACTCGTCTCGATCCTGGGGGGCGCGACCCAGCACCCACTTTTCGCCATGGTCGCCGACAACCGTATCGGGCCGGCCCTCACGCTCCGACGCGGCCTCGTCACGGCGGGACTGGCCGCCATCGTCGGTGCCGGTGGACTGGTACTCGTCGGCGGGCTATCGGATCTCCTCGGGGCAATCGCCCGCGCGGGCGGATCCGCTCCCGCCGTCATCCCACGGGAGTATTTCTGGGCCGTCGGGATTCCGGTGGATCGGCTCCCGAACAGGTGGGCCTTCGAAGCGTCGTTCCTCCTCGGTATCCTGTTTGTCACTGGCCCCCGACTCCTGCCGAGAGACCTAATAAAGGGGCTTGCCGTCGTCCTCGGTGTACAGTCGGCGGTGAAACTCCTGCCGGCGCTCCTTCCGCCGGTTCAGCCAGTGTATCTCTTCGGACCCTCGAGTCCGGGCCTGGCCGCCCTCCAGGACGCGACGGTGCTCGTCGGCATCGCTGCCGCGGTGTGGCTGGCGTTTCATGGTGGACTTGAGACGCTCCACTCCCACACCGGTTTATGGCCGCTTCCCGGGTAGGGAGTCCGCATTCGTTAGGTGTCGAGACACCGAACCGACCGACTCCCCCGACCGATTCGGCGTCGGTCGCCGATTGGCCCCGTCTGGAACCGCTCAGCGCTCGATCGATTTCGCCGTCTCGACGAACGCCTCGACGCCCTCGACCGGCGTGTCTTTGTTCACGCCGTGGCCGAGGTTGAGGACGTGCCCCGCTGGGCCGGCCTTCTCGATTACGTCACGAGTGCGCTCCCGGACGTGCTTCGTCCCGCCGAAGAGATGGGCGGGATCGAGGTTCCCTTGCACGGGTGTGTCCCCCAATTCCTCCCGAGCGGCCGCCATGTCGACGGTCCAGTCGAGGGAGACGACGTCGGCACCAGTGTCAGCAAGCAAGTCGAGGTTCCCGCTGACGTTGCGGACGAAAACGATGGTCGGGACGTCCACGGCGTCGAAAATCTCGCGGTGGCGAGGAAGGAGCACCTCGCGGTACTCCTCGGGTGGGAAGACGCCGGCGTAGGTGTCGAACAGTTGAACCACGTCGGCCCCCGCTTGTTCCTGGTAGGTGAGGTAGTCGGCGACGACGTCGGCGAACGCCTGGAGCAGTCGCTCGAACGCGTCTGGGTGCTCGACGCGGAACCGACGGGTTCGCATGTAGTTGCGCGAGGACCCCCCTTCGAGAACGTAGGAGGCCAGCGTGAAGGGCCCACCGGCGAAGCCGATGAGGGCTGCGTCCTCACCAAGCTGGCCTTTCAGGCGATCGAGCAGCGCACCCACGTACTCGATGGCCTCGTCCACCGGCTCGTGCGACCCGGGCTCCGGGACGTCTTCGGGTTTATCGATCGGGTTCTCGATCACCGGGCCCACGCCCGACTCGATGTGATACTGGAAGCCCAGCGGTTCGAGCACGGTGAGGATGTCCGAGTACATCACGACGCCGTCGACGCCGAAGCGCTCGTCGGGTTGGAGGGAAATCTCCTCGGCGACGGCGGGCGACTTGATCGCCTCGAGGAAGCTGTACTCCTCGCGAACATCGTGATACTCGGGAAGGTACCGGCCGGCCTGGCGCATCAGCCACACCGGCGGCCGGTCGGTGCGTTCGCCACGGGCGGCCCGGAGGAAGCGTTCTCGCATTGCCACGACGGTAGGTCGAGGGGACAATTAGGCGTTCGGTCACGGCAACTCGCCCATTACCCTGACGGTCCGCCGACAACGACTTGCGTCGGAATGGCGTGACGAACCATGGCCCACCTATCAACGTCCTATTATTTTATATCGTCCCCAGGCGTACGGCCCACATGCGCAATCAGTTTTCCCTACGGAACGGTGCGATACTCCTGATCACCCTCCTCGTCCTCCTGGGGAGCGTCCCCGGGCTGGCGGCCGCTGAGAGGACCCAGGCCGGTGGGACCATCGTCGTCGAGGCCGGTGAAACCGTTCGGGGTGACCTGACCGCCATGGGCGGGAGTGTGGTCATCCGTGGAACGGTCACCGGGGACGTACAGGCGTTCGCCGGATCTGTCGACATCGAGGGGACCGTCGGGGGGAACGTCGAGGGCGCCGCTGGCAGCATCACCGTCGGCGAGTCGGCGGTCATCGACGGTGACCTCAGCGCCGGCGCCGGCAGCATCACGATCGATGGGACCGTCCGGGGGACCGTAGAAGCCGGTGCCGAGACGATCACGCTCGGCCCGAACGCGGAGATTCAGGGTGACCTCCGGTACGGCGGGGAACTTACCCGACGAGAGGGCGCAACAGTCGGCGGATCCGTCATTCAAGAGGAGTCGACCGGGGGTGTTAGTTTACTGCCGTCGATTCCAAGCTGGACGTTCTCTGTCTACGGGTTCCTCGTCAACCTCGTTTTCGCCGCCGCGCTCCTTCTCGTCTTCCCGCGGTTCACCGCCGGTATGGGTGAGCGAACCTCCGCATCCCCCGGTCGCACGGCGGGCGCGGGGCTGCTGGCCATGATCGGCATCCCGATCCTCCTTGTCCTCATCGCGCTCACAATCGTCGGGATTCCGATGTCGATAATGGGGGCCTTC
Source organism: Natrialbaceae archaeon (assembly GCA_046710005.1). Taxonomy (GTDB): domain Archaea; phylum Halobacteriota; class Halobacteria; order Halobacteriales; family Natrialbaceae; genus DATFIX01. Next base: position 824 of record JBKEGM010000266.1, on the reverse strand, counting down.
GTCTACGGACTGACAATCTGGGTCGCCTACGTCCTCGGACGGTTCGTCGTCGGAGCCTGGATCCTCTCGTACACCGACGTCGGCGGGCGCTGGCTGGCCCTGCTCCTCGGGTTCGCCCTCATCGCCGTGCTCACGTTCCTCCCCGTGGTCGGGGGGTTGTTCGACCTCGTGGCCCTCTTGCTCGGGATGGGAGCCCTGATGCTCGGGCTCCGAAAGGCGTATGGATCGCGGGGGGAGCCGGACGAAGAGGACGAATCCAGAGAGAACGACGGGGGAGTGACGGAGGATACCGAGTCACCTGCTTAGGGATATCGAGTCGACCGCTTAGGGAGACTCCGAGGGCAGCCCAGGCCCAACAGCCGCCACTCGCCGAACGACAGCCTCAAACCGCCTTCTGCCCCACAATACCGCATGAACATCACCGTCGAGGTCGCCGGAGAGGACACTCACGAGATCGATCTCGAAAATCCGACGTACGCCGACTGCGCGAAGGCTGTTGGCTACAGCCCGCATGAGGTGTCGGTCCTGGTGGATGGTCGCCCGGTCCCGGAAGACCAGCCCGTCGAGACGGATCGGGTGACGGTGTTGCGCATGGTGAAAGGAGGATAAGCGCCGTCCCGGCATCGGTCGCGTCGGGCGGCCGACCGTCGCCACCGGAAAACTCCCCGAACTCCCGGGACACCCTTTTCCCCCAACAGCCAATACCGACCCTCGTGACCGTCGATCTCCAGTTCACGCTCCCGAACGTCGGCAGGGGGCCGGACCCGTGCTCGCGCGACGACCTGGCGAGCGAGCACGACGCGCTCTGTCTCCACCTCCAGCGT
>JBKEGM010000265.1:0-4378 GCA_046710005.1 Natrialbaceae archaeon | reverse complement strand
GGGGAGGGACTCCCGAACGTCGACGCGAACGGGTCCGGCGGGGCGTCGCCCTCCTTCCCGTCAGGAAACGACACGTTTGCCGGTGGTTCACCCGCTCAGAAAAACTCCTCGGCTGGGAGTTCCGACGGAAATCAGGGAGAGGGCCAAGAGGAAGAAAAGACTGGGGAAGCGGAAGACGATTCCCAGAAAGAGGAGGAGTCCAACGACTCGTCGGAGGGCAGTGATTCGGAAACGGGAACCGATGATGAAGAGGAGGAGGACCAGTCAAACGATGACGATTCCGCTACGGAAGAACCCCAGGGTCCCATACGGTTCGACGTGCATCCGGACCCCATCCCTGGCAGGGTCGTTACGGTCAACGTCACCCGAGGTGGCGAACCGGTCAAGGATGCAGTCGTGCAGTTCAACGGCGATCGGATCGGGATGACCGACGAAAACGGAAGCGTCTCGGGGGCCGTGCCATACACCCGTACGTTGAACGTGACAGTCATTCCGCCGGACGCCAAGAACCACTACCCCACGATCCTCGATGGGGCATCAATCCAGCCTCAATTCTCGGCGGCTGGAGACCGGTGGTATTCGCTCGAGTCGCCCTCAATTGCCGCGTCACCGAGTGAAACCGCACAGAACGAAGCCTTGGGGGGAACTGAACCAGTCAAACCGAATCCAATGGCCGTCAGTGGGGCCCTTCAGGGCACTACCGGGAGTGAATATCGCGGCAAAGAAACCGGGGCCGATCGGGATTTCGATGGGGTTCCCATTCGTTCGAACGGGAATGTTTCCGGCAATGGGACGAACACGACCACCTACGACCTCGACACGACGATCTTTCTGACGGTCAACCAGGACCCAATCCCGGGTCGGACCGTGGTATTCCGTGCGACGATCGACGAGGTCCCGGTGGCAAACGCCCGAGTGGTAATCGATGGCCAATTCCGGGGGAAAACGAACGAAACGGGGAAAATTTCGGTCGATCTTCCCTATCGATCGAACGTCTCAGTGGAGATAACCCGGAATGCAGCGGCACTGAATCGATCGCTTCCGTTGCTTTCAGACGTTACCCTCGATATTCATCAGCCTGTCGCGGGAACTGAGAAGAACCTTTCCGCGACGGTGGGAGGACAACCGCTCAGAGACGCGCTCGTTCGTATCGACGGCGCTGCCGTGGGTCGGACCGACGAGACAGGATCCCTCGGAGTGACGCTCCCGTATCAAAAGAACCTCACAGTCTCCGTAACGAGGGGGGCGATCGGCAAAGCGGTGGATGTCTCCGTCAGCGGAGAACTCAGCCTCACTGCAAGCAGCGACGTGCTGCCGACCAAGGAAGCCCGGATCGGCGCCACCCTCGGCGGCCATCCAGTCGAGAACGCGACCGTCGCTGTGGACAGAAACCGGACGGCCCGGACGAACGCGACCGGGATAGCGAGCGTCGTCGTCCCATACGAGAAGAATATGACGGTGACTGTTCGCCGCGGTGAGTTCACGGAGAATACAACCCTCCGTGTCGAGGAATCGATGTCGGTGGTGCTCTCGGGCCAGGAACTCCCGACGAGACCGATCACGCTAAATGCGACGATTGGGGGCGTCCCGGTCGATAACGGAACGGTGTATATCAATGGCGAACGAGGACTCCTTACTGGATCGAATGGCGAAACAACAGTCTCGCTCCCGATCGCCAACACCGTGACAATCAGGGTGGAACGGGGTGAGTTCTCGACGAAAACCACCCTCGAATGGCTCCTGCTGCCGGTCCTGCTCCCGATGTTGGTCCTGACGGTGATCGTCGGTAGCGGAATCGCGGCACGACGCCGCGGGGTTCGCGTGACACTGGCCCCTCGACGGTGGGGGAGGGCGATCGTCCATCGAGTGCTTAGCGCGCTCGTCGTCCTCTCCGAAATCGCCAGCAACCAACTTGACCGCGGAAAATATCTCCTCGCCAAACTGCAGCGGTTACTCCGGCGTCTGTACGCGGAAATACGCCAAGCTCCGACGCTTCGCGCCCGGCTCACCGTTTTCGCCGCCGTATTCAAGAGCCTCCGGAGCCGACTTCAATCCCTCCTCGCCGTTATCCGTGCGGTGGACCCTGCCCTGATCGTGACGGCACTATCGGGGCGGCGAACTACTGAGAAAACGCCTGTGGTTTCAAATCAAACCAGTGGCTCCGCAGTGGTGGACGGGGAGCCGGCAGATGACGACGCCGGGGCGGCCTTTGACGTCGTTGCCGCCTGGATGGACCTCGAATCCCGGACCGGTATCCGTGACCGCCGGACGAAAACGCCAGGGGAAATCGGGCGGAAAGCCGCCGCCAAGGGCTGGCAGCGCAAACCGGTCGAAACGTTGCTCCGAGCCTACCGAAGGGTGACCTACGCGGATAGATCGCTCGAACCGGAACACCGACAACGTGCCCGGCAGGCGTTCGATGAGATATTGGCTGAGCACGGGGGAGGGATCAAATGGGATTCAGCCATTCCGTCGGTGTCCGCGAACTCCGGGGTGAAACGATCGGCCGGGAATAGGGAGTCATCCTCCACAAACACCACGACGTCCGAAGACGAGCACAACGGAGACGGCGCCGAGGGCGGTGACCGGACGTGAGTCGGACGACGACCGAACCCCTCGGCCCGGGACTGCCGCTTCTTGATCGTCTCGGGTTTCGATGTAATCGCCCGATAGTGATCGAGATGATTTTGGAATGACCGAGACAGGGACATCGAAGAGCGAGGACGAAGCCAGCGATCCGGCCGGAGGGGACGGTCCATCCGGTGGGACGACCGACCCTGGAGCCGACGAATCGGGTCGATCTCTACTGGACCTGCTCCCGACTGTCGGTCAACTATTCCGGGGGCTATTTACGATAGTCGTGATCGCGATGGTTGGCGTTGGCATCGTATTCCTCACATCGCCAGGGGAACTCGCAACCTTGAGCATCGCAAACCGATTTCGCGCGTTTGTGGAGGGGTCCAACTGGTCAGTCCAAGTACTGGCCCAGGCGCTCGGAGCCGCCATATTCCTGTTCGTCCTCATTGCATTGGCAGGTGCCTGGCGCACCGGGTCGGTATCGGAATTTAAAACTGCCGTCAACGACCGAATCACAGGGGTTTCGACGACAGGAGCCGGTCGCGAGATCGACGAAAAGCTGGCCGCACTTTGGGACATCGCCGGAACGGGGGGGCAGGGTGGCGAGAGGACTCGCCTTCAGTACTCGCTCCGATCAAAATTAGAGCAGACGGCGATAACCGTCGTGGCGCGGACTGAGGATTGTCCGACGAAGCAGGCTGGGCGACTCCTCGAAACCGGGGAATGGACCGATGATCCCCGTGCGACCACGTTCTTCTCGGATACCGATCCGCCGTGGTTGATACGAATCCGGGACGTCGCGAGCTTTACCCCAACGGCTGTGCGCCGGGCAAGCCACGTCGTCGAAGAACTCCAGCGTCGCCTCGAAGAGACCGAAACCAGTTTCGACGACGGTGATGACACGCGGCCGTCCAACGAAACTGAATCCGATCGTGTCACTCATGCTGTGGACAGAGATTCGGTAGTGCAGGGATCCGGCCGGATCGAATCGCCCGGAAAAACGGACGTCCAGGGTAGTGGCGAGGGTGGGCCGGTCGACGCTACTGATGGCCGGGGGGCGCCCGAAAGCGACGGGGCGGCAGCCACACCTGAGTACGTCGTTGCCGAGGCGGATGGGACTGGTTCGGTTAGACAACGAAACCTGGGCCACGCCGCCGGGCTCCTGGCTATCGCCGTGGGGATCGCCACCCTGACGCCGGTCGCCGTGTTGTTGGGCGTCGTCGTCGTGGTCTACGGCCTGGTCGACGTGGTGACCACGGAACCGCGGGCATCGATCGAGATTACCCGCGAGGTGGGATCGGGCCAACCCATGCCACGGGACCGCGTGAAGGTTCGAACGACGGTCACAAACGTCGGCGATCGCGTGCTTCCGGACGTTCGCATCGTGGACGGGGTTCCGGATCCGCTCCCCTTGCTGGAGGGCTCCCCGGGGATACATACCGCGCTCCGGCCGGGGGAAAGCGACACGATAACCTATTCCATCCGGGCGAAACGCGGGACGTTCACCTTCGAGGAAACGGAAGCTATCCTTCGGAACCTCGGCGGGACCAATGCCGTCAGTGCCGACGTGCTGATCGAGACACCCATCCGATGTTCGACGTTCCTCGACGACTTCCCGGTCCGCAACCGAACGGATGACCGAGTTGGAGTGGTCCAGACCGATAGCGGTGGGAAGGGCATCGAGTTCTATGCCACCCGGGAGTATCGCGAGAGTGACCCCATGAACCGAATCGACTGGAACCACCTGGCGAAACGTAACGAACTAACGACGATCCAGTATCGCGAGCAGCGAACGACGACC
>JBKEGM010000264.1:0-4379 GCA_046710005.1 Natrialbaceae archaeon | reverse complement strand
TCTCGCGGGCGCTGTATCCCCGCCCTACTGCGCTACTCGCCTGCGGCTGCGTTGCTCGTTGAGGACGGGGGCTTAGCGCCCTTCACCGCAACGCTAAGTTATCACAAAAACGATAGGTTTAAGCCCGAAAAAAACAGACGTAGAGTATGGGTCTGAAACCATCTCCACGCCAAGCAGTCATACTTCAGGAGCGGGTGAAAGAGGCCATTCACAGCGACCGGCTTCCAGCCGAAGAAAAACAGCTCATGGAAGATCTCGACGCCGACCTCGACCGCTACCTGGAATAAGTCCGAATAACATTTCCGGAAACGGGCTGAAAAACACCAAGAAAAATTATCTCCCGTCATTAGTTTCTCGGGGCCTGTCGAGCGTGCTGGTTTACTCTGTACATGATTCTGACATGAGCAAGGACCAAGAAAACCGCATGAGGGTGACCGGGTCAATCATCCGGAACTGCCCATTTGTCGGAAGGACAAACGTGAGACGGCAAGATGATTGGCCGGACTACACCACCAGAGCGCATTCTTCGGCTGTTCCCATCCCAGTTTAACCGTTGTGTTTTGGCCCTTCCGTGGTTCGGTTTGGCGAAGGGAATGAGGTTGGTGTTTCCCCTCACGGGCCGCCTTCTCAAAGGAACCGAAGCGTACGACGAAATTCGATACCGAGGCCTGGCGGAATTCCAGTCTGAGGGAGGATCCTCACCGTCCGCCCAAACGGAAGATGGGAGGGGTGAAGGCCGGATTTTGAACCGACACGAAGCAATCACCTGCAACCGATTCATATGCTACTCGAGTCGTTTCTTACCAACTGTTTTCTTCCTTCCCTTGGTGGTGGGACATGACAATGGATTCTCTATGGCGGTCCCCCGGCTGTGATACCTCTTGCCAGCCGATCGAAATGAGCACGATCCATAGAACCGGGAGGGCGATATGGTAGCGGACGAGACGGACGGCGAAAGCATTGCCGTTGGCGCCGACGTCGGTGGGACGTTCACGGACGTCGTCCTCGTGGTGGGGGACGATCTCGTGACCGCGAAGGTCTCCTCTACTGACGACCAAAGCGTGGGCGTCATGGATGGCATTCGAAAGGCTGCCGTGACGGCCGACATCGCGTTCGAGGACATTGAGGAGTTCTCACATGCGATGACGGTGTCGGTCAACGCCCTGCTCGAACGCGACGGCGCAACGACGGCGCTCGTCACAACCGAGGGATTCCGTGACATTCTGGAAATCGGTCGGCAAACTCGGCCGGCCCTCTACGATCTGAATGTCGAGAAGCCCACGCCGCTGGTCCCCCGTCGACGGCGGTTCGAAGTCAATGAACGGACGACCGTGGACGGCGTCGAGACGCCCCTCGACGAGGCGTCAGTCCGAAGTCTGGCCGGCGAACTCGACGACGCTGGCGTCGAGAGCGTCGCCGTCTCGTTTCTCCAGGCGTATGCCACGCCCGAAAACGAGGCGAGGGCGGTGGAGATCCTCCGGGAGGAGTTCGACGGGAACGTCTCTGCCTCCCACGAGGTCCTTGCCGAATTTCGCGAATACGGTCGCACGTCGACGACGGTCGTGGACGCCTATGTTACGCCGACCATCGACGCGTACCTTGCCCGCCTGGAGGAGCGGGCCGCGGAGAGGGGACTCCCAGCACCGCGAGTCATGCAATCCAACGGGGGAATCGCGGACGCACGGACGGTCCGCAACAACGCCGTCCAGACCGTGCTTTCGGGGCCTGCTGCCGGCGTCGTCGGGGCCAAACGGTCGGCAGACGGAAACGCCGAGATCACCGATCTGGACGGCCTGGTGACGTTCGATATGGGTGGGACCTCCTGTGACGTAAGCGTCGTCCGGGACGGAACGATCGAGCGCACGACAGAGAGCGAGATCAACGAGCAGCCCATCCGGGTCCCGATGGTCGACGTCACGACGGTCGGCTCCGGGGGCGGCAGTCTGGCCTGGGTCGACGCTGGCGGGGCCCTCCGGGTCGGTCCAGAATCCGCGGGCGCCGACCCGGGTCCGGCGAGTTACGGCCAGGGGGGCACCGATCCGACGGTCACCGACGCGAACGTCGTGCTGGGGTACATCGGTGGGAGTACCGCCCTCGGCGGCGAACTGGAACTCGACGTTGACGCGGCGCGCGAGGTCCTCGGAGACCTGGCCGACGAGGCCGGCCTGGATTCGCCACTCGAAGCTGCAGAGGGTGTCTTCCGGGTGGCCAATGCCAAGATGGCCAGGGCGATCCGGTCCGTCACCGTCGAACGGGGGCTGGACCCCCGCAACTATGGCCTGGTGGCCTTCGGGGGCGCGGGGCCGATGCACGCCGCGGCGATGGCGGCCGAGTTGGACATGGAATCCGTGGTCATCCCGCTTCCATCCGGCGTCCTCTCGGCGTATGGTCTTCTCGACGCAGACGAAAAACACGACGCGGTCCGGACCCACCGGACTTCAGTCTCTTCCGCCAACGCTGACCGCCTTGATGCGATCTACACGGAACTTGAGGAAGAGGTCCGGGACGAGGTGGCCTCGAGCCGGGACCCCGAGATCGAACGCCATGCCGACCTCAGGTATGCCGGTCAGAGTTTCGAACTTCAGGTCCCTGTTCCCGACCCGATCGACGGAGACCGGCTTGGCGAGCGCTTCGAAACCGCCCACCAGCGTACCTATGGGTATACCATCGAGGGCCCGGTCGAACTCGTCAACCTCAGGGCCACTGCGACCGTCCCACGACGAGCGCCTGACACCACTTTCGAGGGAGCGGCCGCGGCTCCGAAGGCGACCCGCGAAGCGTTCTTTGACGGCGAAGCGTGGGACGCTGCAGTGTCCGACCGGCGGGCGGTCCCGCCAGGGACTTCGGTCGAAGGGCCGGCAATCCTCGAACAGGAGGAGTCCACAACGGTCGTCCCGCCCGGCTGGGCTGGGCCGGTAACTGCCGATGGGACGCTGGCACTTCGGAGGGTGGACCGATGACAGGAGACATCGATTCGATCACGCTCGAAATCGTCCGCAATCAGCTCGAAAGCATCGCCGACGAGATGGGCGAGGTGCTCATCCGGAGCGCGTACTCGCCCAACATCAAGGAGCGCCAGGACTGTTCGACCGGCCTGTTCGATGCGGCGGGACGAATGATCGCCCAGGCCGAACACATCCCTGTACACCTCGGAGCCATGCCCGACGCCGTCGACGCGGTTCAGGCGTTGGACCCGGAACCCGGTGACGCCTTCGTGCTCAACGATCCCTTCGAGGGCGGCACACACCTGCCGGACATCACGATCGTTTCCACGATCGCCCCGGACGACGAAATCCGTGGGTACGCGGTTACCCGAGCCCATCACGCCGACGTGGGCGGCATGACGCCGGGGAGCATGCCGGCCGGGGCGACCGAGATTTACCAGGAGGGGCTCCGCCTGCCCGGCGTTCGTCTCCGAGCAGGTGGCGACCTGAACGACGACGTCCTGAACCTGATTCTCGCGAACGTCCGCAACCGTGACGAACGGGCGGCCGACCTCCGGGCGCAGCTCGCGGCCAACGACCGCGCCGAACGTCGGTTCGGCGAACTGATCGATGAACACGGTCGGGACCGTCTCGATGCCGGGTTCGACGCGGTGATCGAGTACTCGCGCCGGCGCATCGAGGAGCGGATCCGGACGATCCCCGACGGGACCTACTCGGCCCAGGACGTCCTGGAGGGGGACGGTGTTACCGAGGACGACGTCCCCATCGCGGTGACCGTGACGATCGACGGGAGCGAGATCGACGTGGACTTCGAGGGCACCGCGGATCAGGTCGCGGGCAATATGAACGCGCCACTCGCTGTCGCCAAAAGCGCGGTCTACTTCGTCGTCCGGTGTGTCACCGATCCGGAGATCCCGCCGAACCACGGAACCTACCAGCCCGTTACTGTCACCGCGCCGTCCGACACGGTCGTCAACCCCTCGCTACCGGCAGCGGTGGTCGGTGGGAACGTCGAGACCAGTCAGCGGGTCACCGACGTCCTGCTGGCGGCGTTCGGGGAGGCCCTTCCGGAGACCGTCCCGGCAGGAAGCCAGGGGACCATGAACAATCTGATTATCGGCAATCGCACAGCTGAGGGGTTCACGTACTACGAGACGATCGGTGGTGGGTTCGGTGCCAGGCCGGCCAAGGACGGCCTCGATGGCGTTCACGTCGGGATGACGAACACCCTCAACACTCCGGTCGAGTCAGTCGAGAACGAATACCCGCTCCGAGTGGAACGGTACGCGTTCCGCCCGGATAGTGGCGGCGCGGGAATCTATCGCGGGGGCCTGGGCCTGGAGCGTTCGATCACCGTCCTGACGGACGCAGTGGTGTCGCTGCTGACCGATCGGCGTCGCCACCCACCGGCAGGCCGAACGGGCGGATCCCCCG
>JBKEGM010000263.1:0-4409 GCA_046710005.1 Natrialbaceae archaeon | reverse complement strand
CTCACGGCCCCCAGATTTACCATGTCAGTAACGGAACCGGTAGGTATGGGTGGGCCTCCAGCAGAAGTCTCGATTCTCTACGTGGACGACGACCGCGATTTCGCGGACCTGACTGCGACGTTTCTGGAGCGCGAAGCGGAGGCGTTTACCGTCGAAACCGCTCCGAATGCAACCGAGGGACTCGAGAGACTCGCCGAAGACGACTTCGATTGCATCGTTTCGGACTACGAGATGCCCGGCATGGACGGTCTCAAATTCCTCGAGGCCGTCCGAACCGAATACACCGACTTCCCCTTCGTCCTGTTCACTGGCAAAGGGAGCGAGGAGGTTGCCAGCGAGGCCATCAGGAAAGGGGCCACGGATTACCTCCAGAAGAAGACCGATACAGGCCAGTACGCATTGCTGGCCAACCGGGTCGAAAACGTCGTCGAGCAGTACCGCGCCAACCAACGTGCCGCCGATCTCGATCGGATTCGGTCGCTCGTCAACGAGATCAACCAGGCGCTGGTTCGCGCAACGGATCGCGAGGAGATCACGACCACCGTTTGCCAGATCGTCAGCGAGCCAGATCCGTACCAGTGTGCCTGGTTTGGCGCGTACGATCCTGCCACGGAGGCCGTAGAGCGACGAACGTTTGCCTGTGATGGGGACCACTCGTCGGACGTGAGCGAGATCGATCCAGAGGTGGTGGGACACGGCGACCACCCCGCCGCCGAGGCCGTGCGCACCCGGGAGTTGGCGGTGGTTCAGAACCTTTTGGAGAACGCGACGGATGACGACTGGCATGCGGTGGCCCAGGAACGTGGCTATCGGTCCTGTGCAGCCATCCCCCTCGAATATACCGATACGCTGTACGGAGTCCTCACCGTCTATGCCGATCGTCCGGATATATTCGACGACCGGGAGCGGGACCTGCTGGTGGAACTCGGTGATGACATTGCGCATGCGATTCACTCGCAGGAAGTCCAGAGGAAACGTCGCGAGGAACGAAATCGGGTGATCGCGCTCTTCGAAAACACCCCTGATCCGGTCGTGGAAGTCTCCTTTGACGGTGATACACCAGTTATCGATGGGATCAACGTCGCTTTCGAGGAGGAATTCGGCTTCGATGCAACGTCAGTGATCGGACGCGACTTCGCCGACGTGCTTGTCCCAGAAACGGAACGTGAACAATTCCACTCACTCCGGGACGAGGTGGTGAACGGTTCCGCCGTCGAAGCCGAAGTGCGTCGCCACACGGTCGACGGTGCCCGCAATTTCCTGGTCCGAGTCATTCCATTCGATTCCGACGGTTCGAAAGGTGCGTACGTATGGTTGACCGACATCACCGACCGGAAACACCGCAAACAGGACCTCCAACGCGAACGGGATCGGTACTCCGCCATCTTCGAGGCGATGCCGGACCCGATCGCCCATGTTCGCTTCGAGGACAGGGAACCGATCGTCAAAAACTTGAATGATGCGTTTTCGGGGGTGTTCGGGTATGAATCGCAAGCCCTCGAAGGGGATTCACTCAACGAAGCAATCGTGCCGGACGATCAGCGGGACCAGGCCCACGAAATCGACAAATCCTTCGACACGAGCGAAGAGATAGAGGGTGAAATCGAACGACTGGCGGCCGATGGGCGCCGGACGTTCCTGTTCAGAGCGAGTCGGATCGAACTGCCCGACGGCACTCGGGAAGGCGTCGGCGTCTACACGGACATCACCGATCGGAAGGAACACGAACAAGCGCTGGCCGCGCTTCACGAAGCAGCAACCGACATCGAGGCAGCGGACACCGAGGCCGACGTCTACGAGACACTGACCGAGGTGGCGGACGAAATCCTCGACTTTGCCCTGGTAGCGGTCGACATCGTCGAAGACGACGCACTCATACAGAAAGCGTGGACGCTCGACGATACAGGAGAGTATTACGAAGAAACCCCGCTGGACGAGGACACCCTCGCGACCCGTACATATCACCAAGGAGAAACTATTGTTGCGGACGACCTCCGAAACTACGATATCACGCCGGCCGATCCGGAATATTTGTCCGCACTGACGGTGCCGATTGGCGAATACGGTACCTTCCAGACGGTCTCCCGCGAGCTGGACGCGTTCGACGAAACGGACCAAGAACTCGCGGAACTGCTCGTCGGTCACGCCAAGGAGGCGCTGCACCGTCTAGACCAGGAGCGATCCTTGCGTGAGCAGCGCGAACGCCTCCGGCGCGAGAACGAGCGCCTCGACCAGTTCGCGAGCGTGGTCTCGCACGACCTCCGCAACCCCCTCACTGTCGCCAACGGCGAACTCGAACTGGCAGCGATGGAGTGTGAAAGCGATCACCTCGAGGAAGTAGCGACGTCCCTCGATCGAATGGAGGCTATCATCGACGACGTCCTCGCGATGGCCCGTGGTGGCCAAGCCGTCGAGCAGTCGGAACTCGACCGGGTCGATCTCCAGTCCCTCGCCGAAACATGCTGGACGACCGTCGATACGGGTGATTCCGCGCTCAACGTCGACACGACGGCGACGCTCGTGGGGGACGGGGATCGTCTTCGGCGAGTCCTCGAGAACCTCTTTCGCAACGCGAAAGAACATACCGAAACGCCCGTCACGATCACGGTCGGCGACATCGACGAGAATGGGTTTTACGTGGCCGACGATGGCCCCGGCATCCCCGAACCCGAGCGGGATCGGGTGTTCCACTCAGGGTATTCGACGACTGAAACCGGGACCGGCTTCGGCCTGGCGATCGTGCAGGAACTCGTCGAGGCTCACGATTGGGACGTCCGCGTGACCGACAGCGACGACGGCGGGGCGCGGTTCGAGATCACGAACGTCACGCTCGATCGATAGTTCGCGAAGGAAGGGTGCCAGGCCGGTCAGGAAACCACGATGTACGTGCGATCCCGCGTCGTCCCCTGGCCCTCGAGCAGGTCGTAGTCCACCAGTTTCGAGAGGTACGTCCGAACGGTGCGGTCGGTTTTTGGGTCCTCGATACGGTCGGCATACCGTTCGTAAACCTCCCCGGGCGCGATCGGCCCGTGTTCGGCAACGATATCGTAGAGGGCACGCTGGTGCGGCGGTAGCAATTCCAGGCTCTTCTGGCGAAGTTCCGCCCGGCCCTCCGGTTCGACTCCGTGGACCGTCTCCGGCGTGATCCGGTCGAGGGCGTTGTCCTCGGCGTACCGGGCAGCGTGACGCAGGAGGCCGATCGCCAGGCGGGCGTCGCCTGCGGCGGCGTCGGCCATCGTGACGAGCGCGTCCTCCGTGAGGGCGCCTTCCTCGAGTCCCCACCGGGCACGGTCCTCGAGGATCGCGACGAGTTCGTCGAGGTCGTACCGGTCGAACGCGACGCGGTGGCTCCCCCGCAATCGACTGCTGAGGCGGTCATCGACGCGAGCGAACAGTTCTTCCTCGCGGTTGGCGATCAGCACCGGCGCGAACCCCGTCAGCGAGTGGAGGTCGTAGACGAGATCCATGTCATCGAGCTGGTCGGCTTCGTCGAGAATCACGACGCAGGGCGGGCCGTCATGGGCTTCGAGGCGGGCCACGAGTTCGTCCAGGGGGGTGGACTGGCGGTGGATCTCCACCGCCTTCCCGAGCCCGTCAAGCACGCGATAGGCGGCGCGGTAGCCGGTGTGGTTGCGCCAGCAGTTCACGTACTGCGCCTCGACGTCGAGGGTTTCCTCGCGGAGACGGTCGACGACGTACCGGGAGACGCAGGTCTTGCCGGATCCAGCAGGGCCGGTGATGACGACGGCGTCGACGGGTTCGCCACGGGTCAGGGGCCGGAGTGCGTTTGCCAGGCTGTTCACCTCCCCGTCGCGATGGCGAACTTCTCGGGGGACGAACCCCTCACGGAGCACCCGAGCGTCACGAATCATCAAGAGGGTATAACGGTCGCGGGACCTTAGCCCTCAGCCACGCGAACTGGAAGTGAAATTGGCGGGAATCGGGGACTATCGCGGTCGGTATGGCGCTATACCGGAAGGGGGTCAACGACGTCCAGCACGCCCAGGAAGGTTTTCGACCGGAACCATTCGAACGCCTGTTCTGCGGCGGCGATCCGCCCGTCGGTCAACGACACGACCGTGAGAGTCACCGTCCCGGCCAGGACGACAACAAGTCCGACCATGAGCACCGTGCCAACGACCGATGAAACCCCACGATTCTCCCCGCATGGGACGTGCGGAGCGTTATCGTTCATGGAACTTGCAAGGAAGTAAGTGGTACAGGTGTTGCGGCCGGGGCTCATTATTGCCGATTGGAGACGATCACCAATACGTCATTTCTCGTTCCGGGGTGAGGACGTTCCGGAATCGAACTGCACCGTCCAATATGTTGGCGACTCCGATCGAAACCGTTCGGAAACGAAAGAAGCACTGCCGGTCTGGGGTGCCTTCGGCCGATCGATCGGAATG
>JBKEGM010000262.1:0-4410 GCA_046710005.1 Natrialbaceae archaeon | reverse complement strand
CTGAACTCGTTCTCTACGAAAAGCAGCGCGAGTTCCCCGCCCACCGTGGGCGGGGGTGAAGCGCGTCACTCCGGCGCGTGTTCCGTCTCTTCGATATACCGTTCAACCACTTCCTCCGACACCGCACCTGTCGTTCCCACGTAGTACCCAACCTTCCAGAATCCGCCACCCCAGAAATACGACTCCCGAATCTCGGGATACCGCTCCAGCAAGTGCTTACCCGAGTACGACTTGAACTGCCGGGCGAGGTCGGCTGGACTGTGTTTTGGGTCGCACTGGACGAACAGGTGTACGTGGTCGTCTGCAATCTCCAACGCCAGAATTTTGTGCCGAAGTGGTCGGAAGTCTCATCAAACAACTCTCGTACATCGTCTTCAACCACGTTGAGAACCGGGTGTCGGTACTTGGGATAACAGACAAAATGATACTTACAGGAACTAACCGAATGTGCATGACTTCGGTCCTCCTCCATCCCTAATCCCTACATTTATGACAGTCTGGAACGATTATCAAAGCATGGGTGAAGAAGCCACGAAGACGATCCAGACGCGCCTTCACATAGCGTCTGGTGAACGATCGTGGCGAGAAGGGAAAAGAGAATCTTATTCCTCACGAGTACGCTCAATCCCATATTTGACCGAGTGGATATCCTTTGCGAGGGGTAACTCCGATTCGAAGGACGCCAGAAGCGAGTTACGGCAGTGCGAGGAGAAAGCTTCGCGCTTCAGCGCGGGGAGGACGTCAAGGTTGGCTTTCTCTTCTTGGGTGGAGGCTTCCTGTCTCGCACGATGTGATACCGCAATCGGCCACTCTCACTTCCTTGATCAGTCGTTCAAAACCACCCGAAAACGTCGAGGACGACGATCGAGACGTAAATCTGTCCGAGTCCGGCAAGCACGAGCAGGACCGCCGCGGCGGTTTGGATCGAAGCAATGCTCATCGATGGATAGCTATCCTGCCAGAGTTCCAGTCCGGTGCCGAGCAACAGCGTCACGGCAACCAGGGGCACTGCCACCCCTGCAGTGTACGCCCCAAACGCGACGAGCGCTTGCACGAGTGGCAGCGAGAGCGCCTGGCTGATGACACCGAGGAAGACGGGAATCACGCAGCCGGCGGCGGCGATGCCATAGACCGCACCGAATACGCCAAACCCAAACCGAGAGGTCGGTCGCCCAGGGAGCGAGACGTGGACTGACGGCGCGTTTCCCATTAGCATGAGGCCACCTAGGACGACGAGCGCAACGCCGACGACCGGTTCGAGCAGCGTGATACTCGACACGAGTTGTTGGCCGATGGTAAAGACAACAGCGCCCACCATCGCGAAGGCGACGACCACACCCGCCGCGGCTGCGAGGCCGGACAACAGTGCGTTCCCAATCGTGTATTCGTCCTGCTGATTCACGTAATAGCCGACGTAGCCTGGAAGCAGTGGATACGCACAGGGCGCGAAAAACGTCGCTACCCCCGCACTGAGCGCAAACGCCACCGTTCCGACGAACTCGACGCTACTCATCGTCAATGGCGCGCTGGATTGCGGTCCGTAGCGTGTCCTCACTCGTGAGACCCCGTTCTTTCCACGTGATCGCCCCGTCAGGAGTCGCCACCGCATGGAACGGGATGCCACCGGCGTTGAGTGCACCCATCAATTGGCTCTCGGGGTCGAGTCCGAGCGACCAGTTGCCATCGTGCTGTTGCCACCACTCCCGGAGGTCGTCCCGTGTAAGCGTCTCGCCCAGTCGTTCGTTCGTGACGGAAACGAATCGTACCTGTTGGCCGAATTCCCGATGGACCGCCGTCAATCGGTCCATTTGTGTCTCACAGGGGGCACACCACGTCGCGAACAGGTCGATAACGGTCACCTCTCCTGAGATTGGAACGCGCATCTCTCCAGGTGTTGATCCCGGCGCATCGATCGTCTCGATCCGTACTGGCAGTGCGCCATCGCTCGACAGGCCGTTCATCGCGATCCAGAGGCCTCCTGCGGTCCCGGCCGCCCCAGCGAATCCAGCAAGGAGCTGACGACGATTCATCGCACCGCCGTAAGATCGTCGATGATGGCCGTCTGATCGGGTGATTGCCCCCGATATGCTCGCTCGACGTACCCGTCCTCATTCACGAGAAGAATCACGGCCGCGTGAATGAACATGTACCCCTCGGCGTCTTCCATCGGATCCTTTTCGAACCTGATCCCGAACGTCTCGCCAACGACCGTTCGGGCTCGGGCCTCCGTTTCAGGTCGGAGGAACGTCCAGTTCCCGAGGTCACGGTTGACGTTCATCTCACCGGCGTACTCCTTGAGTCGGGCCGCATCGTCTCGTGCAGGATCGAACGTCATCGGGAGAAACAGGACGGAATCGGCATAGCCTTCGTTTGCGGCGTGGGTCTGGATATTCCGAAGGGTCCCGATGAGCACCGGACAGACCGTCTTACAGTGGCTAAAGAAGAACGTGTAGAGGCTTATGTCGTCGACGTCCCGAGTGGAAACGGACTCGCCCGCAATCGGATCAGGAACCGTGACAGCCGGTACTTGTTCGCCCCACGCCGGATACGGAACGTCCTCGCTGTCGAATTCTCGATCCGGTTCCCCAAGCACGGTGTTGGGATTTCCACCACCCAGACAACCAGCAAAGCTGGTAGTAGCGACGCCAAGGGTGGCGGTTGTCCGGAGATATTGCCGTCGATCCATTGTTTGTCTCTGCGTACGGGCCCACTTCCCTTGGGTTGTAGGGTCGACGCTTCGATTCCCCACCACGTGCTTCGAGGTATCTACGCACGCTGGTGACAGTGAGCGAACTTGGAGCCAGACTGAACGACGTATTCGGGAGAACCAAAGGGGGTATGCCGACGGGGAGTCGCGTAATGGGGAAATTGGGGGAATGGGGATGAGGGGAAACGAACCGGCGCTCGGGGGAACGGGGTGCGTTTCACGAGCGGGGCTTGCAGCCCAGGAGTGCCACTCCCGGTCGACGGGCACAATAATGACATCTGGGAATATAAAGTATTTGGCCAAATCAAAGGATATTTCATCAATTACCTACCTGTTGGTTTGAGCCGGGGGTTTCTTTTCCTTTGGCAAATTAATTAGGATAATATGCTAAAGACGAATTATTTCACAATCCGTTGGATGAGGTCCCAGCAACTGGAGCCCCAATTTGATTCAGATCCACACCAGGCGGATGCGGTGTCCGGGGCTTCCCAGTCTCGCTGGGGTCGCGACGGTCCCAAACAGAAGTGTCGATTCCGGCGCGAGTGCCTCCTCAATTACGTCCAGCTTTCTGGGTTTCTCCACACCGTTGCGGTCCGCCCGTTCGAAAACGGTAACGAGGGGCTGTAGCCCGCAAAACGGGTGGCCAGATACGATCCTCGGATTGCCACCCCACAAGGACCTGGCTCGACTCCATGACTCTCCGCTCCCTTAGAAAATATAAATGATTTGACTACTTTCAAAACGGCGGAATGGGTTGTGTGCCCCCGCCCGCAGATTTTTCCGGTGAGGGCGTGTTGGCCCCCCACATGGGGCGAGTGAGTCACTCCATTAAGGCAGCACTTGCCTTTGCGATTCTTCTGAGTTTCTACCTCGTCCTGGTGCTGACTGCCTTCACTCTGCTGGCGGCAGTGCAGGTCACGACGGTGCTGGGCAACGTTGGAGCGCTATTGGTCATCACTGGAGTGTCGCTCGGGGTGATGTATGTCCACTATCGGATGGGAGTTGCCCGAATCGTCCAAGAAATGGGTGCACAAGAGCCCATTCCAACCGGTAGCGAGGAGTTGTTTACGAGGGTCGACCGGTGCGCGAGGGCTGTCGGGATCGATCGCCCGGCCATCTCAATCGCCCCAATCGAGGAACCAAACGCCTTGGCGCTGGGTGGTCCCAAACGAGGACGATTGATATTGACCACCAGATTGCTCGAAACCCTCGACGGGGACGAACTTGACGCCATCCTTGCTCACGAGTGCGTCCACCTGAAACATCGTGACTCTGTGGTCCAGTCGCTCGGTCATGCGGTCATCAGGCTGGTCGGTGGGGCGGTCTGGCTCATCTTCCTCCTGGCCGGATATGTGGCCGGACTCCTCGCATTCCTCGTCGGCGAACGCCCCAGGAAGGCCTACGGTGAAGATCACCAGGAAGACGCACTCCGTGATTCTGCAGCTATCGCGGCGATGTTACTCATGGTCGGGTTGGTCGTAGTCATTCGCCTGCTCTCCCGCCAGCGCGAATTTGTTGCCGACGCGGGAGCGGTGGCCGTAACCGATGACGTGGACGCGCTGGCAAGCGCCCTCCGAAAAATCGAGGCGGCCACGACGCCCGACGCACCGTCGGACGCAGTCCCATCATCCCTGTTCGTGGTCGGTATGGCCGACGCGGTCCTGGGACAGTACTTCGATTCCCATCCCTCAGTCGACCAGCGC
>JBKEGM010000261.1:0-4414 GCA_046710005.1 Natrialbaceae archaeon | reverse complement strand
ATCCGCCGCCCAGCCAGCCGTTGGTTCCCCAGTGTGTCCCCATCGCGGCGTCGTGGTGATGTGTGCCGTCGTCGCCACTGTGGGCAGCGACGGGAGCGCTTGCGCCCACGAGGACGATAAGACCGATCAGTGCGATGGCCAGGAGAGACCCGCCACGAAAGATTCTCATACCTATTCGTAGGGGCTCCTCGTTTACTGCCATTCCCATTCAGAATCCAAAGAAACCCGCGGGTAAAACCAAACTTTCGAAAGTGAAACCTGCAGTGCTGGCCAACCGCCGGGATTACGGCCGACAGACGCCGATTCACTCCGCTGAGCCAGCAGGATCGAACCGGTAGTCTGCTTCGGGTGGGCCGTCACGCTCGACCGCTGCAACGATCCGGTCGCTGACCCACCCATCTTCGAGATACCGGTCGTACACGGGGAGGCGCTCCCGGAGCGGGACGCCCGCGGCCTCCGCGACGGCCTCCAGTTCCCGAACAGAGGGCCACGCGTCCTCGGGATTGACGTGGTCGTCGGTAACGGGCGAGACGCCGCCGAGGTCGACGATCCCGCAGTCCAGCAGGTCCCGAACCGGTGCGAGGTTCGGGGGCACCTGGATGCCGATTTCGTCGGGGAGCACCGCCCGGGCCATCGCCGTCACCCGGCGCATCGTTTCGAGCGTCGGCGACTCGCCGCGCCACCGGTCGTTGTTCGTCACCGGCTGGATGATGACCTCCTGAACGTGGCCGTGTCGTTCGTGCAGTTCACGGATGGCCAGCAGGGACTCGGCGCGGTCGCGCCAGCCCTCGCCGATCCCGACGAGGATCCCAGTCGTAAACGGCACCTTCAGTTGTCCGGCGGTTTCGATCGTGTGGAGGCGCTGGCCGGGGGATTTCCCCCGCGGCCCCTCGTGGGCGGCCACGTCCGCCGTCGTCTCGAGCATCACGCCCATCGAGGCGTTAAGGTCCGCGACGAGCGCCATCTCCTCGCGGGTCTGATCGCCGGGGTTCGCATGGGGGAGCAACCCGGCATCAAGCGCGATCTCGCAAGCTTCCCGGAGATACGAGTGGATCGAGTCATGGCCCCAGTTGGCGAGTTGCTCGTGGATCCCGTCATACCGGTCGTCCGGGTCGTCACCGAAGGTGAACAGGGCCTCGGTGCAGCCGGCCGCGGCGCCGCGCTCGACGATCTCGCGGATCTCTTCGGGGGAGAGGAGTGACGCTTCGCCGGGCGGGTCGTAGAAGGTGCAATAGGTGCAGGTGTACCGGCAGGCGGTCGTCAGCGGGACGAAGACGTTCCGGGCGAACGTGAGTTCGTCGGCGGAATCGACGTCCGCCGGCGCGATCGCCACCGCGTCCTCGACGGCGGCCTCGTCGATATCGACGTCGACGCCGTACTCGTCGGTCCCCGGAATCTCGCTCACGGGCTCGCTACCGGGGCCGTGGATGAAAAGGGTTCCGCGGCATCGTTGCATCGGCCCTGAGTCCGGTCGTCGGTACGTCAGTCCGCAGGCTCCACCAGTGCGGCCGGCGGCCCACCGGTCAGCCGGTCGCGGTCGTGCTCCTCGTCGAATTCCTCGTCGGGTCCCACGGCGACGAGTCCACTCGGGTTGATGTCGTCGTGACTGCGGTAGTAGTGTTCTTTGACGTGCTCCATGTTGCAGGTGGCCGCTACACCCGGCAACTGGTACAGCTCCCGCAGGTAGTTCCGGAGGTTCGGGTAGTCGGCGATCCGGCGGACGTTGCACTTGAAATGCGTGTGGTACACCGAGTCGAAGCGATACAGCGTCGGGAACAGGCAGACGTCGGCCAGAGTGAGCTGATCGCCGGCGAGGTAGCGCTGGTCGTCCAGCACGGATTCCCACCGATCGAGGGCGTCGAACAATTCCCCGACGGCCGTCTCGTAAGCGTCCTGCGTCCCGGCGAACCCGGCCCGGTACACCCCGTTGTTGATCGGGTTATAGATCTCGTCGATGAGACGATCGATCTCATCCCGGCGGTCCTCCGGATAAAGCGTCAGGTCCCGGGTCGCGTACTCGTCGAAGGCCGTATCGAGCATTTTGATGATCTCTTCCGACTCGTTGTTGACGATCGTCCCCCGCTCTTTGTCCCAGAGGACGGGCACGGTAACCCGACCGGTGTACTCCGGATCGGCCGCAGTGTACACGTCGCGGAGGTAGTCGGCTCCATTCACCGTCTCCGGTGTACAGTCGTCCTTCTCTGGGGTGAATTCCCAACCCTGGTCGATCCGCACTGGATCGACGACGTCCAGCGAGATGACGTCCGCCAGTCCTTTCAGTTGCCGAACCAGGGTCGTCCGGTGGGCCCAGGGACACGCCCGCGAGACGTAGAGGTGGTACCGGCCCGGTTCGGCAGGGAACTCGGCCGCAGGATCGGGCCTGATCCGATCCCTGAAGGTGGTCTCTTGGCGCTGGAAGCGCCCCTCGTCGCTATGTTCGAGCGTCTCCTCGGTCTGCCAGTCGCCGTCGATCAAGCGACCCACGATCGATCACTCCTGGAGTGAGAATATGGCGTTCGTCCAGCCTGACCGGCCTGGCAAAATACTGACTTTTGATTCATACTCTCCATTGGATCTCGTTGGCATAACGTTGGTGCCCAACCAGCCTGGAAGGGCTGGCCGGGCTCATCGGATCGAGTCGCCGAGCCATCGGTTTGTGACCTCCCGGTGGCCTCCTTTCGCCGGGGGTTTCGACGGTGTCGGTTACCGCCCAGGCTCGCCGCCGAATCGGAGATACTCGGCCCGGATAATCACGCTCCCTGCCCGGGGAAACGCCGGTCGTTCTCACCCAGTGAAGTCATCGTAGGACACGCTCCCGTTCTCGACGATTCGATCGCTTTCGGGCACTTTCCCGTCCGGTGGCATACTCCCTTCTGCCGGTCCACCTGGTTCACCGACCACGATCCGGGCCACCATTCCACTCGAGATGTGTGGGATGCAGTAGTAATCGTAGGTCCCTTCGACCTCGAAGGTGTGTTCGTATACTGCGCCTTCGGCCGTGAGTACCGTGCTGTCCCAGGGTTCTGCGCCGTCCGGAATCCGGTCAGGGTACGCCGTCGAGGAGTGGCCCCCGCTGGCGTTGACGAACCTGACTGTTGTCCCGGGAGCCACGAACAGTCCGACCGGATTGAAATAGAAAAACCGGCCCTTCTCCGTGACCATCCGCACCGTGTCCTCGGGGACGGCGGTTTCGGTTGCCGCCCCGTCGGATTCCGAACAGCCTGCCAGCCCGACAGTCGCCCCGACACCGAGGGCCGCAAGGTACCCCCGCCTGGTCGAGTACTGTCTCTGTTCAGTCATCGGTTGTAGCTCGAATCCGGCCAATGATAAATTCATCCCCGAACCTATCGCCCCCGTCCACTTGGGACTCCGACGAGTGCTTCTCGCAACTGTCGTTCGGCCAGGGTCGCCGGGCATGGTTGGCATCGACCACCGTCTTTGATTGGGTTTCTCGCCGTTCCAGATTCGATCCGATGGCCGTCATGCCACGCCGGATTCCGGATCGACCGCCACCGGATCGCCGTTCGAGTCGGTGATCTGGACGACCGTCCCGTCGAGGCGGACGTAATAGAGGGTATCAGTCGACGCGTCGACGAACGCGACCTCGCGACCCCCATTCCCGGTCCAGTCGAGTCCGGCCACCGCGCTCTGGTTTGCGGGCCCACTCCCGGTCAGACTGGTTTTCGCGTCCGCGGCCGTCAGCAGCGCGACGTCACCGGTAGCGTCGACGAACGGGACGCGGATCGACGACGCCCCGTCGAAGTCACGTGGCGCACCGATTCCGACCCCCGGCCCCGTCCCCACGCTTCGTCCGACGTCATAGGCGGTCCTGTTATCGACGTACGTGACGTTCCCCGTCGGATCGGCGTAGACGAGGTCCAGGTCGCCATCGCCGTTGTAGTCGGCCACGCCAGCGACGGCACTCGCCTCGATCGGTGACTCATCGGCGAAGACGCGTTCGGGGTTGCTGTCAACTCCGGCTCGATAGAGGTACCCGCCGTCGGTTTCGTTGACGTAGAAAACGCTTGTCTCGTGGCGCCAGGTGCCCACGGCGAGCAGCGTCCCGTTGGTCCTGGCCCCGGTCGCGAGGTTCTGAACGTTCCCGTTGGCGTCGACGATCGCCAGGGTACCGTTCGTCCGGACGAAGGGAACCTCGAGTCGATCGTCGCCGTCGACGTCGATTTCCTTCGGGCCGATCGCTGCGGCGGTGACGCCGTACCCGTCGATCGTCCCGTCCGTCGAAATACTCTTCACTGTGCCGGTCGCGGTCGTGTAGACCAGTTCCGCTCGTGGAAGGTCAGGTTCGCCCACGGCGTCGAACACGAAGGTGTCCTCGGCACCCGAGACCCGGACGATTACGCGCATCGTTTCGTTCCGGTCGAGATCGTAGCCGGTGGTCAGGCGGGCAATGGTG
>JBKEGM010000260.1:0-4424 GCA_046710005.1 Natrialbaceae archaeon | reverse complement strand
TCGATCCCTACTACGAACTGACGGCCGCCGGCGTTAGCGAGGGCGAGGCCCGGTTCGGCGGCATCGTCGTCGAGTCCGAATCTGGACGGGTCGACGCCGCGAAAGCGGCGACCCGAGGATACCTTGAGAGCGACGAATCGGACTCGAGTGATCGCGACGATGAGCTGGGCTATGGCCTCAAAACCAGCGACGAACTGATCGATACCCTCAAATCGGTGATGAACACCCTCACCGCATTCGTGACGGCCGTCGCCCTGATCTCCCTGGTCGTCGGTGCGATCGGCATTGCGAACATCATGCTCGTCTCCGTTACCGAGCGCACCCGCGAAATCGGCATCATGAAAGCCGTCGGCGCCGGCAACCGCGACATCATCCAGTTATTTCTCACGGAGGCGGCCGTTCTCGGGGTGATCGGCGCCGCCGTCGGGACGGTCGTGGGTTTCGTCGGGGGGTGGGCGGCGACCAAGTTCCTGGTTCCAGATGTCCCACTGGTCTACCCGCTCCAGTGGCCGGTGATCGCGATCGTGGTCGGAATTTTGGTCGGCGTCCTTGCCGGGCTCTATCCGGCCTGGCGCGCGGCGAAAACCGACCCGATCGAGGCCCTGCGATACGAATAAGACGGTCGGGGATTGGGGCTTCACTCGCTCTCCGCAAGGGAACGCCGGACCGCTGCCGCGACCGCCGTTCGGAACGCTCGACGGTCGTCCTCCTCGAGATGGTCGATCAGGTGCGCTTCCTCGCGATAGATCCCTTCGAGCACTCGTTCGACGAGTGCCTCGGGAGTGGACCGGCCTCCGCTGGTCTCGATGCGTTCACGAGCGCGGTCGATCCGCCGGTCGGTGGTCACCTCGCCAGCCAGTTCCGCCGGTTCCGGCGTCGAACCGAGTTCATCGGGCCCGGATGAGGCGGCCATCGCATCTGACGATTCCTCACCGCCGACTGCCCTATTCGACAGAAGCGCCCGATCGCCCGTCTTGTTCCGGACGACGGTCCCCGCCACGGGACCGCTGTACCACTTCGAGTCCGGGAACTCGTGGTCGTCCGGATCGAAGTCGACCGCCCGGACTTCTTTGCGGAACGCGTTGATTGGCGTCAGCCCGAGGCCCTCGTAAATGGCCTCGACCCGATCCGGCGGCAGGAACCGGGACTCGTCGACGAGCCACACGTCGTAGCCAAGAAAAAGAGGGATTCGGTCCCACTCGTACGCGATCCGGTTTCGGACGGTGGCAACGCCCAGGAAGACGACCGCCTCGACGTCGTCGACAGCCATTCGAAGGGCGTCCCGGTCGATCCGTTCCCGCAAGTGTCGAATCGGTGCCTGGAGGGCCGGGGGGACGTCCGACTGACGGAAGACATGCTCGCCGTCGCTCACTTCCAGGACACCGGATTCTTGCATCCTGAAGCGACACCGGCGGCCGTCGATCCACTCCTGGAGCCAGAGATGGCCGCTCAGGAGGCGTTCCGTCTGAGCGTCGCGAAGCCGGGGCATCGGCGGTGCGTCGTTCACTGGTGATCACGCCCCGGAACCGGGGCCGTTCCATGACGTTTCGACGGCCAGCCACGAAACCGTTGCGTCCGAGCATCGGCGCTGGCGCAGAACCCGCCCACATCCCAGGGTTTAACCGGCCCTCGTCCAACGGAGGGTATGTCACAGGTTGCCGTCATCGCCGGCGTGGGGCCGGGACTCGGGGAATCGATCGCCAGGAAGTTCGCGAACGAGGGGCTCACGGTCGCGCTCCTTGCCCGGACGGGATCATTTGTCGAAAACCTCGCCGATGACCTCCCGACACAGGCCGTCGGTGTCCAGACCGATTTGGCCGACGCTGGGGACATCGACGCCGCGTTCGTGGCGATCCAGGAGGAACTGGGCCCCGTCGACGTCCTCGTGAACCATGCCAGCAGCGCGGCCTGGTCGGGCATTCGTCACGGAACTGCCGAAACCTTCGAGCGCGCCTGGCGGGTGACGGCCCGCGGCGCCTATGCCTGCTCGGCCGCCGTCGTCGACGGGATGGTCGAACGAGGAGCGGGAACGATCGTCTTCACTGGCGCGACGTCGGGGGTCCGAGGGCGCGATGGCGCCGCCGGGTTCGCCAGCGCGAAATTCGCCGTCCGGGGGCTTGCCCAGTCGATGGCCCAGGAACTCGGGCCCGACGGCGTACAGGTGAGCCACGTCGTCATCGACGGCCAGATCAGGCCCCCATCCGGCACCGAATCGACCGACAGAGACCCGGAGACGTTCCTCGATCCCGACGACCTCGCCGAGGTGTACTGGAACCTCGTCGAGCAGGAGGCTTCGACGATGACCGTTGAAGTCCACGTCACGAACGGCTATCGGGAAATAGAGTTTCTGTGAGAGCTTCGGGCAACCCCGGCGTTCCTCGAACCGCTCAGGCCTCGAAGAGATCCCTCGAAAGGTACCGTTCCCCCGAGTCCGGCAACACGACAACAACCAGATCGTCCCCGTGCTCGGGGTCCGTCGCCACCCGTTCGGCCACGGCTAGCGCCGCACCCGAGGAGGCACCCGTCAGGAGGCCTTCCTCGCGGGCCAGCCTGCGGGTGGCGTGCTTTGCCTCGTCGTCAGTCACGGTCTCAACCTCGTGGATCAACTCCACGCGGAGAATTTCGGGGACGAACCCCGCGCCGATACCCTGGATGTCGTGGCTGTCGGGGTCGTCGCCCGAGAGGACGGCCGACTCGGCCGGTTCCACGGCGACCGCCGTGAGATCCGGGCCCGGCACCTCCGTGATGTATTCGGAAACGCCGGGGATCGTCCCGCCGGTGCCGACGCCGGCGACGAGGACGTCGACTTCGCCGTCGGTGTGTCCAGATCTCCGGCCCGGTCGTCTACCGATGGATAATGGGATTGGCCAGGTTCTGAAACTGCTGGGGGACGAACCCGTTCCCCATTTCGGCTGCGAGTTCGTCCGCCCGATCGATGGCCCCGACCATTCCGTCGTCCGCCGGCGTAAGTTCGAGGCGGGCCCGGAAGGCCCTACGCAACGCACGGCGTTCCTCGCTCCTCGATTCCGGGATCGTCAGGATCAGGCCGTCGTCCGGGGGCACAGGCGAAAGCGAGACCGATCCCGGTGTACCCGCTGGTCGACTCGACGATCGGACAGGTACACTGAAGTGAGTATCCTTCGGACCTCCGACAGGATGCCCCAACGCTCCCGCCGACAGTATCTGGGGCTCGTGGCCGGCGCCCTCGCCGGCTGCGGGGCCACGAACGCGCCCGCTGACACTAAAACGGCGTCTGGAACTGCGACGTCCACACCCGTGGAAAATCCGGAGACCGCAACGCGTACGCCCGAACGGACGTCTCCCGAACCAGGCAGTCCCACCGACGAAGCGACCCCGACCCCAGCGACCACGAACCCCGATGGACCGCCGGACCGGTACGAGGTGACCGTTCGTCGGGGCGTTACCTTCCGGGAAACGCCGTTAGGGGCGCTAAAAATGGACCTCTACAGGCCGTCCGGGACGACGGACCGGCCCCTGCTGGTTCACGTCCACGGTGGGGCCTGGCGGTTTGGGGATAAGGGGTACGAACGATCTGCGCGCCGGTACGCGGCGGCCGGGATCGCCACGGCGTCGATCCAGTATCGACTGAGCACGCAAGCCACCTACCCCGGACCCGTTCGGGACGTGGTTGCAGCGATCCGGTGGGCACGGGCAAACGCCGACAACCTGCACATCGATCCTGATCGGGTCGCCCTGGTCGGGATGTCGGCCGGCGGGCACCTGGCCGCGCTTGTCGCAGCCGCACCCGAAGAGCGCGCGTTTTCCCCGCCCGACTTTCACCCCGAGGTGTCGCCGGCCGTCTCCGCGGTCGTGGGACACAGCGGCGTCTACGACCTGACGACGCCCGGGCTGCGAGGATCGAGTCTCGTTCGCTCGTTCGTCGGCGCGTCTTTCGAGGACGATCCCGACCTGTACAGGGCGGCCGCCCCGATACATCGCGTTGACGACGAGCATCCGCCAACGCTGTTGTTCCATGGCACCGACGACGCCATCGTTCCCTACCCACAGGCCACGGCCTATCGTGACGCCCTGGACCGCGAGGATGTGACCGTCTCGCTTTTCACCGGCGACGGGGCGGGCCACGTCTTCTACGACGCCGATCAGTGGTTCGACCGGACGCTGACGCGGCAGTACGACTTCCTCGAATCCAAGCTGTCGCCCTGATCGAGTTCCAGGAGTCGTCCCTCGTCAGGAGTACGGCCGGGGTCACCGGAACGGAGCCGAACGCTTCTTTCGCTCCCGTCCCAATCGGCGACCGATGAAAGGCTTCGTCGTCACCGGGACCCGTTCCGGAGTCGGAAAGACCGTCGCGACCCTGGCCGTCATCCGCGCGCTCCAGGGCGAGGGACGCGACGTGCAGCCCGCGAAGGCCGGTCCGGACTTCATCGATCCCTCCCATCATG
>JBKEGM010000259.1:0-4432 GCA_046710005.1 Natrialbaceae archaeon | reverse complement strand
CTGATCGATCGTCGACCGGAGGTCTGCGATCTCCTCGGCGGTATATTCGAGGGTTTCATCGTCGATCGAGATCGATAGCTGGCCGTCGTCCGTGCCAGTGGCGATTTCTTTGACTGGGGCGATCCCATCGAAAGCGTCACGAACAGTGTCGGGGTCAGTCGTCTGAAGCAGCGCTCGTCCGGGCTGTTCGTGGAATAGTGCGCCGTAGCTATCGCTGGCGGCGATGGGTACTTCGATCCCGGCGTCCGCGGTCACCATTTCAGCGAGCGAGACCGCCAGACCCCCATGGCTCACGTCATGGGCCGCTTGAACGTGTTGTTCATTTACAAGGGCCGCGAGGGTTTCGACGAGAGTCTCCGGATCGTCGGGAAGCCTCGGAAACCGGTCTTTACCGTCGAAGCGCAGGAGGAACTCGGAACCGCCGAGACCGAACTCGCCTTCGAAACCCAGGTCGCCGACAAGAAGAACGGTTTCCGCTGGGGCGACATTCATCGATGGCGCTGGAGGGTCGTCTCGCGTTCCGACCATCGCAAGCGTGGGCGTCGGCGGGATCGGGCCGGATGGCGAATCGTTGTACAGAGAGACGTTTCCGCCGACGACAGGGACATTCAACGTCGAGCAGGTTTTTGCCAGGCCGTCGACGATGTTCTTGAAACCACCGTAGACGTCTTCTTTTTCGGGGTTTCCACCGTTCAGGCAGTCGACGGCCGCGAGGGGTGTCGCCCCCTTGACGGCAAGGTTCATCGCGTTCTCCAGCGCTATTGCCCTGGCTCCGTCGAAGGGCGCAGCGTCAGTCCAGTTCGGAGCGCCACCCGAGGAGAGCGCAAGTCCGATATCCGCCTCGCGAATGGCCAGAATGCCCGCATCGTCGCCGGGGCGACGAGCTGTTCGAACGCCAACCTGGTGGTCGTACTGGCGATACACCCACCGTTTGCTCGCCGTATTCGGACTGGAGAGGATTGTCTCAAACGTGTCGTCGAGTGGGGGTAACGGATCTGGACGATCCCGCGAGGCCGTTGATGGTTCTTCGGCCGGAAGATCGTTCATCGGAGCGCCGTCGCCCAGGAATTCGGCATCGACGTCAGCGACCGTTTCCCGTTGCCCGTCGTCGCCAGCAAACGAGCAGACGTAGTCCCCGTCGGTGATCTCCCCGATCACCGAACAGCCGAGGTCGAACCTGCCGGCGACCTCGCGGACTCGGTCGACGTTCTCGGGGCGAACCTCGTAGGCCATTCGTTCCTGGGACTCGGCAAGCAGGATTTCTAGCGCGTTCATGTTCGGTTCCCGCTGGTGAACGCGGTCGAGGTCGATGTCGGCTCCAAGGCTACCCTTGGCGACCATCTCGCTGGTGGCGCCGCCGAGACCGGCCGCGCCCAGGTCGCGGGCAGACTCGACCAGTTGCTCATCGATGAGGACCTCGTTAGCTTCGATCAGCAGTTTCTCGGTGTACGGGTCGCCGACCTGAACCGCCGGGCGGTCCTCCGTCTCGGCGTCCTCGGACAGGTCCTCGCTCGCGAAGGAGGCGCCCCCGAGCCCGTCACGGCCGGTCGCATTGCCGACCAGCACCAACTTGTTCCCGGGTTCCTGGGCCTCGGCAGTGACGAGTCGATCCTCGTCGAGCAACCCAACACACGCAACGTTCACCAGCGGATTCCCTTCGTAATCCGGGTGGAAGTCGACTGATCCCGCCACCGTCGGTACGCCGATCGAGTTGCCGTACTGAGCGATACCCTCGACGACACCCTCGAAGAGGTACCGGGAGTGTTCGCGGTCGAACTCGCCGAAGTACAGTGAGTCCGACAGGGCGATCGGATACGCCCCCATTGACATGATGTCCCTGACGATCCCACCGACGCCGGTGGCGGCGCCGTCGACCGGATCAACGTAAGACGGGTGGTTGTGGCTCTCGATACCCATCGCAACGTAGGTCTCCTCGTCATCGTCCGACGGTAGCGCGACGACAGCAGCGTCGTCGCCTGGGCCGACGACCACCTGTTCTCCCTCGGAGTCGAAGGCCCCGAGAAGTGGCCTCGACGAGCGATACGCGCAATGCTCGCTCCAGAGGTTTTCGAAGAGGGCTGCCTCGGCCCGGGTTGGTGCCCGACCAAGTTCGGCCGCCACGAGTTCGCGGTCCGAATCGGCGAGTGTCATTCATCTTGGTGGTGGAAATGCCGGGGTTAATGCTTTTCCATGTGCACGTTCGTGTAATCCCCCGGCGGAAACGCTCGTCATCAAAGATGACAACACCACCCAGGGAAACAGGCCGAGAAAGCGGGGAACCGTACCGAGATGTTTTTCATAACCCCGGGGCAAGGAGTAATCGTGCTCTCGGTCGAGCTTCACTGTCACTCGGCCCTCTCGCACGACGGCCGGGATCCCGTCGACCGTCTCCTCGAACAGGCGGAAGCCATCGGCCTCGACGCCATTACTGTGACCGACCACGACGAAATCGAGGCAAGCCTCGACGCCGCCGAGATGGCCCCTGAATACGGTCTCATCGGAATTCCTGGGATGGAGGTGACCACCGACGCAGGACACGTCCTCGCCCTCGGCGTTGAGGATCTCGTTCCAGAGGGACTCTCCTTTCTCGAGACGATCGGCCGAATTCACGATCTGGGGGGCATCGCCGTGATCCCTCACCCGTTTCAGGAATCCCGTCACGGCGTAATGGCGAAGGTGACGGCCTCTGAATTGATTGCAGCCGACGCCATCGAGGTGTACAACTCTCGGCTGATCACCGGGCGCTCCAATCGTCAGGCCGAAAAATTCGCCACGGAGCGGGGACTTCCCATGACGGCCGGAAGCGACGCCCACATCGCCGAAATGGTCGGGCAAGCGGTCACTCGTATCGATGCCGAGGAACCCAATGTCGAGGGAATACTGGCGGCCATCCGAGATGGCCGCACCACTGTCGAAGGGAAGCGAACCCCCTGGCACATTAGCTTCCGACAGGCCGCCGGCGGTGCAAAGCGCCGCGTCAAACACCGGTTCGACGGCATCTTGCGATGATTGAGGGGGCCGGGCCCGAACAGGTGAGAACGGCGATCGTTAACCAGGACGCATTGCCTGGGACGCGAGGCTTCGCTGGCACCGTCGATGGACAGGTTGTCAGGGACGTCTTGGGTCGGTATCCGCTGTTCGTCGACGGCGACGCAATAGCCCACGATCCCAGCAAACTCGAGGACCCTTCCTCCGTCCCTGCCGGCACCGTTGATGGCGACCGATTCTGGACCCTCCCCCATCCGGACACCTACGAAGCCTCGGATAAAGCCACCCGATCCATCGTTTCAGCGCTTGAGGAAGCGACGCCAAAGCCGGAGGGCAACACCGGCGTAGCGTTCTCGGGTGGCGTCGACTCGGCGGTCACGGCCGCGCTGGTCGACGGCCCACTGTACGTCGTGGGTTTCGAAGGCAGTCACGATCGAGAATCGGCCCGAACTGCTGCCGACCGTCTCGACCGTTCCCTCTGCGAAATCGAACCGACCCACGAAGATCTGAAACGCGCAGTCCCAATGGTCGCCAGGGCGATTGGTCGGACGAATTCAATGGACGTCTCCATCGCGTTGCCACTCTTCCTGGTCGCCGAACGCGCAGCCGCTGATGGCATCGACGTCCTCGCCCTCGGACAGGGCGTGGACGAACTGTTCGGCGGCTATGCAAAGGTGGCCAAAGCACCATCGGATCCCCGGGTCGACGCCGATACCGTGGCCGGTGCCCGCCGGGAAGTACTAGAGACGCTTCCCTCACAAGCCGAGCGCGACGTCTTGGCGGTCCGGGCCGGTGGCGTCGAACCACTTGCCCCACTCCTTCACGACCGGATCGTCGAGGAAGCCCTTCGATTGCGGGGGGGCCAACTACTGGGTGACGATGGCACCAGAAAGCTGGCCTTCAGACGGGCAGCCCGCGAATTCGTCCCCACCGACCTCGCCGCCCGGGACAAGAAAGCGATGCAGTACGGCAGCTTGATTTCGCGAGAACTCGACCGCCTCGCTCGCCAAGCAGGATACAAACGCCGGATGGAGGACCACGTCACGAAGTACGTCGAACAGCTGGTGGCCGAATCGACCCCGGCCGAATAGCGACGGCGAACTGGGACTACTGCTCGCCCCGGCCATCGACCGTTCGAATCGCATCCTGGCCGAACTCGATGACGTCGGTTTCGAAGCGCTCGGGGTGGTTCCGCAACGTCTCTGGCGTAATCCACTCCCAGTCCGCGGACGGTTGTTCGCCGTCGTCAGGATCGATGGTTCGGTCCTCGACAGTCCCATAAAACACAAAGTCGACGTGCTGGTGAGCGACGTCGTTGCCGACATAGTCGATGTCCTCAAGCAGAAACTGCCGTGGACCGGGGAGTTCTCGAACGGTGTCCGATGACACGTCCCCGGAACTGGCGAGCAGGTCAACGTCCCTGCCGGTTTCCTCTCGGACCTCG
>JBKEGM010000258.1:0-4452 GCA_046710005.1 Natrialbaceae archaeon | reverse complement strand
GGGAAACCTCGACTCCGAGCCGTTACCGGCCCCGAGACCCGGAATTGTTGGCGGCCCACTGCTCGCAGGGTTCCATATCGTCCATAATCTCGTCGTGGAAAGCACAGTAGGGTTGCATGCCGCGATCCCTGATGTAATCGAAGTGAATACAATTGCCACAGTACGTGTCGGCCTGCGACGGATCGGGGCCGTCGTTGAGCAGTTCGGCGTCCGAATCCTCGTCGATAGGTGAACTGATGTCCTGGGTCGTCGCTCCGCCGTCACTCGTCGGACTGGACTGGAGGCCGACCCCCGGTTCCGGTCCCGACGTTCCAACCGTCCCGCTCGTTGCCCCGCCCGCTCCACTGGCTGTAAAACCGGAATCCGTCGCGGTGCTTCCCGAGCGACCCGACTGGTTAGTTTGGGTTTCAACGTTTCCGTCGGGCGTGCTACCGACCATTCCGACGCCACCGCCCCCCTCCGTAACCTCTGAAACCTGGGATTTCGGCACCTCGACGACTTTCGTCTCACCTTCGCGGGTGATCTCCATGGTCACCGTGCCCCCGGGATCGTTTCGCGTCTTGAAGTTGACGACGGCAGTGAACAGGCACCACCCAGACGTGACGAGGCCGATGAAGTACACGCCAACGACCTGTAGCGTCAGATCTTGGGCGCCCGGCCCAGTGATCCAGTAGGTCGGATACGCATGCCAGAACAGCGTCACCCCGAGCACGCAGATGCTCGCGCCGATGGCGGCCGCTGCTTTGATCCGCCGAGTGGTCGGTAAGACGGTGAATACGCCCATCAGGAACGCGGGGACGCCGACCCCGGCGAGAAGGCCGGCGATTTTCCAGGCACCGCGCACGTCGGCAACGTACCCCGACAGGATGCCGGTCGACGCGACGATTACGGCCAATAGTGAAAGGGCGACCCCCACCACGAACAGCCCGGTGCCGAGGTACAGCCGCTGTAACTCGGGCCCCTCGCTCGTCTCTTCGTACACCTCAGCGAGGCTGGTCATAGACATGTATTCGGCCTTCTCCGACAAAAGAGTCCGTCAGACGCATGGCAGACGGTGGCAACAATCTGCCGAAATTCGGCCGCTCCCGCAGGATCCGATCGGCACTCCAACTCTCGGAAACGAAAGGTTGAATCGCCGTCACTGATATAGCTTCCTCACATGACGGACGACCAAGCCGAAGAAGAAAAACCGGCGGTCGAACTCGGAGACGGCGAACCGGTCGAGGGCGCGCCGATTGCCAGGGTGGCCTCGCGATTGACCTGGCCCCAGGAAACGACGGGCATCGAACAAAAGGAAGGCGACGCCGTCATTCGAACGCCCGACGGCCCACGTGAACTCGCCGAGGTTCTCGAGTCAGTGGATCAAACCTACTTCGATCGGCGTCAAACGTTCGTCAACGCGGTGCGCGAAGTCATCGGTGACGGCCCCGTCCCCACAGCCGATTCGGAATAGGCCCGTGTCCAAGACCGACGACGACCGCTGGCCGAAGAGGGTCTTTAAATGGACATATGGTCGCATCCATCGGCTCTCCTGGGTCCAACAGTCGCTCCTTGTCGGGGCCATCCTCACGGCCCGGTGGCTGGAGTCGGTGCCACCGGAACTGAATCAGCGACTGGTCAGGGACGCAATCCTGCTGGCGGTCCTCCCCCTGCTTCTCGCATCCCTTCACGACCGCCACCTGGGCTGGCGGGTCGATCGCCGGGCGGTCTGGAATACCGTGATTCTCGCCCTGTTCGTCTTGCCGTTTTACGTCGTCGGGTCGTCGCTGCCCACGATCCGACACTACTACCCAATGTGGTCGACGTCGCCAGCGCCGAGCGTCTTCATTCCCCATGCGATCAAACTCTTCTTGCTGGCGCTTGCAACCGAGACGTATTACAGGGGGTTGCTTTGCGTGGGCGTCAGAGAAATCGGCCCGAAGGCAGCGTTCATCAGCCCAATCGTCTACGCCTTCGGCCACTTGACGAAACCACCGATCGAACTGGCACTCTCCGGCCCGACGGACGTCCTGTTCGGGCTCGTGGATTATGACGCCAACTCGATCCTCCCGTCAGTGGTCGCCCACGGCGCCGGGCTCGTGTTACTCGACTGGCTGGTCCTCCACGACCCCGTCATTCCGCCCCAGACCGTCGTTCAGTGGCTGGAATGGTTACCGGTGCATCTTTGATTCCCCGTCCTCAGCCACTGCGCCCCGATTAGTAGACGCTCGCGTCGTCGAACCGGCCGTCGTAAGCGATATGCCGAGGATGTGTCGGTTCGGTCCCTGAGAGGAACAATCGGTCGACTTTCTCCCAAGTGTTCTCGTAAATCAGGTGGCCGATTTCGGCCAGTTTGCGACGATGATACTCCGGGCCATCCCGGCGAACGGTACGCTTCACGCCTCCATTCTGGAGGACGTCGATAAGATCCGACTCGTCCGCGATCGGGTCGTCGAACTCGGTCCAGGCCATCCCAACCGTTTTGGGCAGATGTGCGTAGGAGGAGGCGAAAGGTTGCCGGTCGACCGTTTCGAGAACGTCCCTGGATCGGCGACCGTGCCAGGGGAAGTATTTCGGATTGTACAGTTCGATCGCGTCGATCGCGTCCCTGAACCGGTGGACGTCCACCGCCGAGAGTCCGATTGAGAGATAGGTCGGATGTGGAACGAGAACGGTCGCATTCTGGCGTTCGAACTCCTCGAAGGCGGCCTCGAGGGTGATGAAATCGGGGACCGGTTCCGAGAGCCCCAGCGCCAAAACGTGTTTGCGGGATTGCCAGTCGCCGGTAAAGACCTCCCGTGCTGGCACGACGAGCAGTTCGTCACCCGAGAAGCGCCGGGCCCGTTCCCGAACCTCGGGTAGTCGGGTGAAATGCGGCGCGTAGACGATCGCGTCAATCCCCCGGCGTTTCGCCAGCGAGACGACGTCATCGTCAAGCACCTTCACGTGCATATCGACTCGTAACGACGAGGCTGTCACGAATCGAGGTTTCACCCGCGGCCCATTATGAATTCTGGTTGCCGTCCTCGGAATCGACCCTCGCGTCGTCAAACCTTTACCCTCCCCCTCCGTGATCGGAAACAATGGCCTGGGAATGTGGCATTGACGGGTGCGGCGCCGTCTTCGAGGCGGTCGAGGAACTTATCATCCACCAGGCAACCCGCCACGAGCGCCACGAGTGCAAGGTCTGTGGGACGGTCGTCCCGGATGGGTACCCGGCATTCCGCCACGCCTTCTCCGACCACACCCGCGCCGAATACGTCCGGGCGTATGGGGCCAGTTCCGAGGAGATCAGACGGCGGGAGGAACTCCTCGAAGAAATCGAAGGAAGTGCGGACCTGGAGGCCATCGCTGACCGCCTGGGAGGCAGCAATGGCGGCCAGCAGTTCACCGGCAACTCGTCCGGGAGCCGTTAATCGTCGAGCCCGGTAATCTCGAATCGAGCCCCACCCTCCTCACTTTCACCGACGGCGATCGACCAGCCGTGGGCTTCGACGATTTCCTTGACGATAGCCAGCCCGAACCCGGTTCCTTCGTCCCGGGTGGTATGACCCGGATCGAATACGTCCTCGCGGTCCTCCGGGGGAATTCCAGGTCCGTCGTCCTCGACGTAGAATCCGGTTCCGCCAAGATCCCCAACGGTGATCGTGACCTCCGTCTCAGCATGTTCGACCGCGTTACGGATGAGGTTCTCGAGAGCCCGTCGCACCCGATCCGCATCTGCCGTGACAGTTGCCTCCGTTTCCACATCGAGTGTGGCGTCGGCTGTCTCCACCGTCCACCAACACTCCTCTAGGATGTTGGCCAAGTCGAACGTCATTCGATCCGTATCGTCGACGATCGATCCATTTCGGGCCATCGTGAGGACGTCCTCGATAATCGTTTCCATCCGATCGAGTGATTTTTCGATATCGTCGAGCTGTGGGTTCTCAGTGTCGGCCTTGGCAGCCTCGAGTTCACCCGCCGCCACGGTGAGTGGGTTCCTGAGGTCGTGGGCGACAATGCTCGCGAACTCCTCCAGGCGCTCGTTTTCTCGACGAAGACGCTCGCGCTGGGCGCGCAATGACCGCTCGTGATCGAGTCGCTGGATTGCTTCACTCGCGTGGCCGACGAGCAGTTCGGCGAGTTCGCGGTCGCCCTCGTCGAAGGCAGCGATCTCTTTCGAGACTGCCTGGAACGTACCGATACCGGATATCGGAACGGTCAGAACGGACCGGTATTCCGAATCTGCCGGCGTTATCTCGTCCTCGCGGAGGTCATCCACGACGATGACCGTATCACGATTGTAGGCTCGTGTGGCGAAGGTGTCGTCTTCCTCAAGTGACGTCCGTTCGTAATACCCCTCGGTGTCGACATGTGAACTACCCCGCCCTACTCGTCGCCTTCGGCGACTCCTTGAGGGCGGGGCTTCCTGATTCCACGACGCGACTTGCAGACACTGACTCTCGATGAGTCGGGTCCACAGCGGTCGCA
>JBKEGM010000257.1:0-4454 GCA_046710005.1 Natrialbaceae archaeon | reverse complement strand
CCCGTGGCGAGAATTCGGCTGCAAGCAGGCGGTCGTAGAGGACGCGTGAAACCTGGAGCAAACTGCCGGGGACCACCAGATGCAGTATCCCGATCAAAAGCAATCCGACCGCGAGGAGGTTCCGACCGGGCGATACCGATGTCATGGGTATTGGTAAAACTGCCCATACCAAATCAGGTGGGGTGTCCGGCCAAGTTTCCCACTTCCATTATAAAATCGTGAGCGAATTCAATGTCGTCGTCACCGGTGCAAGTCGGGGAATCGGGGCTGCAGTGGCAAGCCGTTTTGGGGCTGATGGGGCCCGCGTAACGATCTGTGCACGAACCGCCGAAGACCTGACCTCCGTCGCCGAGTCCATCCGGACCAACGGGGGGAATGTCACCGTGGTCGAAGCCGACGTCAGTGACGTCGCCGATGTCGAGAAAGTGATGGACGCAGCGACCGAAGAAGCGGACACGATCGACCTGCTCGTGGCCAACGCGGGCGTCTATCATGGAACCCCCGGAGAAACGCCTCTCCGCGAGAATGACTACGAAACTTTCGACGAACACTTCGAGATCAACGCGAGGGGCGTTTTCGCGACGATCCGTGAAGGGCTGCCGTCCCTCGCCCCCGGGGCCAGAATCCTCGTTCCCTCGGGATCGGTTGCTCGAGAGTCCAAGGGCGGCGTCGGATCATATGCGGTCTCGAAAGCCGCGGCGGAGGCGATCGTCCGAGGGTTCGCCGCTGAACTGGACCAAACCGTCACTGTCGTCGATCCGGGGCAGGTCTCGACCGACCTGATGAACGGCGCGACCGGTCGCGATCCGGACGAGATCGCGAACATGTTTCACTGGGTCGCGACGGCGGCGGATCCTAACAGTATCGACGGGGATGTGGTCGATTTACGGACCTGGCGGACCGCGACCCGATAGCCTCGAAATCTCGGTCGGCCCCGATTCAGGATTTCAGGCCCAATCGAGGTCCGGGTTCGCGGTTTTGTCCAACTGGAATACTTTTCCTGAAGACGGGTGCTCAGCGCCATGCGTTCCTGGGCAGTCTGGGCCATTCATCGGTCACGGTGACGTTGAATTCCAAAGAACCACCAAAACCAATCGTGAAATCCCTGACCCGAGTTCGGGCCGCGGTGAAAGCATTAATTATCATAATATCAATATATCTTTGCCACCCGATCCACGATTGGAACCATCGCCCCGTGGCACGTATTCTCTACCACGATTCTCAATGTCGGGAAGAAATGGTACCTTTTATGGAAGTGCTCAGGCTAATTTCGGACGGGTATAACACAATGGCGACAGTCGAAATCGATCAAGAACTCTGTGTCGGTGACCAGGTTTGCGCGTCGATGGCCCCCGAAATCTTCGAGATGGGCGACGACGGACTCGCGTACGTCGTCGACGGTATGGAAGAACTCGACGACGAGGCGATGATCGAGTCGGCGAAGGAAGCTGCCGATTCTTGCCCCGTGGATTGCATCACCGTCGAAGAATAAAACCAGTCGACGGGTTCCAGACGGCCCCGTCCAGCGATGGCAGGCGAACTCGCGGATCGGCTTCGGGCGGTAGCGAATGGATTCACACCCCCGATGGTCGGTCCCAATGGAAACGCCGTTCGTGAATCTCCGTTTTCTTTGGATCCGCTTCCACGAGCGACGGACGGGCGATTTACTGTGGCGGTTGAGGCTAGTAACCCCTGGGTACCGTTCTGTGGGCGGTTGGGATCAATGAGTTGTATTACACATTCATTGCCCTTTTTGTTCTGCGGAACGATCTGTCAGTCATGGCATTCACGGACGAGATCCGGGACGACGCCGTGGCCATTTGGGAGGCGATTCTCGACCACCCAATGGTCGAACAACTTGGGGAGGGAACGCTCGACGAAGAGCCCTTCCGGTACTGGCTTCGCCAGGATTACGTGTATCTCATCGAATACGGTCGACTCTTCGCCCTTGGGGCGGCCACGGCGCCGACGCTCGACCGGATGAGCACGATGGCGGAGTTGCTGGAGTCGACGATCAATGCAGAGATGGACCTCCATCGATCGTACGCGGAGGCCTTCGACGTCTCGCCGGCGGCACTCGAGGCCACGACGCCGTCACCGACGACCCGTGCGTACACGGACTTCCTTATCCGGACCGCATCGATGGGCACCTTCGGGGACATCGCCGCAGTGTTATTGCCCTGCATGTGGGGTTTCAACGCGACGGGCAATCGCCTGGCAGCGCAAGGGAAACCCGACCACAAACACTATGCTACGTGGATCGAGATGTACTCTGGCGAGGAGTTCACTGAACTTACCGACTGGTGCAAAGACCTGATGGACGACGTTGCCGCCGACGCCACAGCGACCGACCGCGAACGGTACCGCAAACTGTTCCTCACCTCTGCCCGATACGAATACCGGTTCTGGGACGCTGCCTGGCGCCAGGAGGACTGGACCGTATGACGGCCCATTCCTTCAACGCGTTCCGTGAAGATCACCCCGATGCCGCGTTCACGGATTGGCTACAGGAACGATCGGAACCTGCCTGGTCCGAGACGGTAGACCATCGGTTCGTCCAGGAACTCGGGACGGGAGCTCTCGATGAGGACGTGTTTCGCCGGTATCTGGTGCAGGACTTTGCCTTCATGGAAAGCCTCACGGACCTGGTCGGGCGGGCAATCGCCGACGCCCCATCGCCGGCGGCGAAACGACGACTCGGAACGTTTCTGGGGACGCTGGTTGGCAAGGAAAACGACTACTTCGAGCGGTCTTTCGACGCCCTCGACGTGCCCGAGTCGGACCGCACCGATCCCGACCGACACCCCGTAACCGAGGCTTTGGCGGATCTTTTCGGCCGAGCTGGGAGAGAAGGCGAGTACGGGGAAACGCTCGCCGTCTTGGTTCCCGCCGAGTGGTGCTATCTTGACTGGGCCAACACCCATGAGGGCGCCGACCCTGAGCAATTTTACCTTGCCGAGTGGATCGATCTTCACGCCGCCGACGAGTTCGCGGCATTCGTAAACTGGCTTCGGAGGGAACTGGACCGGATCGGCCCGGACCGTTCTGCGCGCCGACAACACCGACTCGCCCGTCACTTCCGTCGGACAATGACGCTGGAACGGTCCTTCTTCGATGCCGCCTACCGGAAACCAGCAGAGACCGACGATTCCATTTGATAAAGGAAGTCCGGAAACATGAACTGCCAGGCCCTCGTGGTTACGTGATAATGACGATCGTTCCCGAGACGCCGACCTCCGAAACTGTCAGCCCGGAGGCCGGGCGATACCTCTGTGCCGTGTTGTACTGTACGCTCGACGACGAACCGCCGATTGGAACGGGTGATCTCGCGGAACATCTCGATGTCAGTCGCGCCAGCGTTACCGAAATGATCGAGAAGTTCGACGACGATGGGCTCCTGATCCACGAGCCATACCGTGGCGTTGAATTGACGAATAAGGGCGACCGATTGGCCCGCGAACTCGTCTGGCGCCGCTGTGTCGTTCAGCAGTTCTTCGAAACTGACATCGGTATTGCCATGCCGCCAACTCGGGCGTTCAATATCGGGTGCAATCTCCCGCACGATGATGTCGAACGTATTGGGAATCGAATCGAAGAACCCTGTCCCGGCACTTGTACCGCGTCGAGGGTCGAGGAGTGTTACACGCTTGCTGCAGAAGCCTCACGGTAGGGCCACCAGTGTCGAGAGCCTTCCCCATTGGTAATCCACCGTGGCTCTGGCTCCCGTAATCCTTGGAGCACCGGAATCTATACCAGCAACCGTTCCTAAGTCTGATTCGATAGAGTGTCATGACGGATAGTCAATCGATGGACAAGACCTTTGGAACCCGATTTTCGGGGGATGGCGAACCGTTCATCCCGTTCAAATGGCTCAGTGGCGTCACGCTGGTTACGACGTTCGTTCTCATGCTCCTGGGCGCGTACACCAAAGCTATCGGGGCCGGCCTCTCGTGCCCAGATTGGCCGACCTGTTATGGAACGTGGATCCCGTTCCTTCAACCAGAGGTGTATGAGGACGCCGCGTTCACCCAGTGGCAAATTTTCGCGGAGTGGGCCCATCGGGGGCTGGCCATGGTAACCGGGTTTCTTATCCTCGGAACGGCCGTAGCCGCCTGGCGTCGCGAGTCAATTGGGAGAATCGGTCAGCTAAGTGCGGTCTTCGCCCTCGGAGTGCTTCCAGTCCAGGTCGTCCTCGGCGGACTCACGGTGACCGAAAACCTCGAACCATTGATCGTGACGGGGCATCTTGGAACGGCGATGCTGATCTTCGGGGCATTGATCGTCACCGTCGTCGCGGCCGGAGAGGGATGACGTGGATTACGGAAGTGCGAGGAGAAAGCGTCGCGCTTCAGCGCAGGGATGAATCCGACATGATATAGCAGAAAATCCTGTACTGAAGCCGACTGGAATCTCGATTTTATATTTTCCTTACACGTATTGTATGATAGACATGC
>JBKEGM010000256.1:0-4454 GCA_046710005.1 Natrialbaceae archaeon | reverse complement strand
CGACCTTTTTCCCCGGCGACAACCGACGGCGAGTCCCACATCAAAGCCACACCCTCAACGAGCGAACCTGTCAGGGTGAGCGAAGTAGGGTAGGGTCGGTTACACGCTGAACCCTTTCCGGTGAAGCGAGAGCTTCTAGACCACCGCGAAAGCCCTCGGTCCGTTCGCCCGTTTGATCCACCAGGGACTCGGTTGCTTCGGTGGCCTGAAACAGGGATCCTTGACGGACTGGAAGGACAAACCTCAGTGGCGTCGAAATGGTGGTGCGGAGAACTCCAGTACTGACCGATGGAGAGCGTCTGAGCAATACCGTGTGTTTCTCATCGATAGACATCCCGCCGAATTCGGATCCATCCCGACGGATTCAAACCGGTCGTCCACCTGCTGGCAACCGTGACCGACTCCCTGCTCGCGTTCCTGCTGGGCGTCCTCCAGGGCGTCTTCGAATGGTTGCCGATCTCGAGCGAGGGCAACGTCTCGATGGCCCTGACTGCACTGGGGCGGAGTCCCGAAGCATCGGTGCAACTCGCGCTCTTCCTCCACCTCGGGACGGCCCTGGCGGCGACGGTCTACTACCGCCGGTCGATATCCGACGTGCTTGCGACGTTGCCCGAGTGGCGACCCCGGTCAGCGTTCGTCGAAGCGACTGCCGAAACGTCGTTCCTCGGAATAGCGACGGTCGCAAGCGGCGTCGTCGGCGGTATCGGGTACCTGCTCCTCGAGGAGGCCGTCTCGGCGCTGTCGGGCGGCACGTTCGTCGCACTGATCGGGGTCCTGCTGATCGCAACGGGCGTCCTCCAGCGGACCGCCGGCGAAGGGAACGGGGAAAGCGTCTCGGCCCGCCGTCCAACGGCGTTCGACGCGGTCCTCGTGGGCGCACTCCAGGGATTGGCCGTGCTTCCCGGGGTCTCCCGGTCGGGGACGACCACGAGCGCCCTGCTCCTGCGCCGGTACGAGGGTGAGCAATCGTTCCGTCTCTCCTTTCTCCTTTCGATTCCGGCCGCCGTCGGTGCGGGCCTGATCGTCGCCCTCGACGTGGGTGGCGTCCCGAGCGTCTCCCCCGCCAGTGGGGCCATTGCGCTCGGAACGGCGGCCATCGTCGGCTACGCCACGATCGATCTCCTCATGCGAATCGTCCGCCGGGTCGCGTTCTGGGGCGTCTGCGTCGGGCTGGGCGCCCTGGCCGTGATTGGCGGCGTGCTGGTCGTGGTCGCCGTTTGAGTGATGCTCCACCGTTCGAGACCGTTCGACGAGACACAAACTCCTTTGTGACGCCCCCTATACCCCCGGACATGCAGACTGTCGTTCTCGCTGCCGGCGAAGGAACCCGGATGCGACCGCTGACGGATCGCCGCCCCAAACCCGCATTGCCGGTAGGCGACCGCCCACTCGTCGCCCACACGCTCGATGCCGCCGTCCGGGCGGGCGCCACCAAACTCGTGCTTGTCGTCGGGTACGAGGCCGAGATGATCCGTAACCGGGTCGGCGACGCCTACGCCGGCGTCCCGGTCGAGTACGCCGTCCAGGAGGACCAACAGGGGACTGCCGACGCGGTTCGGGCCGCAGCCGAGTATCTCGAGGACGCGCCGTTCGCCGTGCTGAACGGCGACGCACTCTACGACGAGTCCTCGCTGTCCACGCTGTTCGAGAACCGCCCGTCGGTGGCGACGTATCGCGTCGATGAACCGAGCGAATACGGGGTTCTCGAGGTGGAAAACGGGGCGGATCGGGTCACAGGTGTCGTCGAGAAACCCTCGGCACCGCCATCGAACCTGATCAACGCCGGCGCGTACGTCTTTCCGCCCAAGGCCCGCCAATGGCTCGACGTTCCCGAGAGCGAGCGCGGCGAACGCGAACTTACGGACACGCTGCAGCGCGCCTGCATCGAACGGGACGTCAGACCGATCGAACTCGGCCGGTGGCTGGACGTCGGCCGGCCCTGGGAACTGCTCGAGGCCAACGAATGGAAACTCGGGGAGTACGAGCACCGTATCGAGGGGGATGTCCACGAGGACGCCGACCTCCGGGGCGACGTGGTGGTCGAGGAAGACGCGACCGTCGAGGCCGGCGTCGTGATCGAGGGGCCGGTGATGGTTCGGTCCGGAGCTAGCGTCGGGCCGAACGCCTACGTCCGTGGCGCGACCCTGATCGGCCCCGACGCGTCAGTTGGGCACTCCGTCGAGGTGAAAAACAGCGTCCTGATGGCCGGCGCGGCGGCCAACCACCTCTCGTACGTGGGCGACAGCGTCCTCGGGCGGGACGTGAACCTCGGCGCCGGGACCCAGATCGCGAACCTGCGCCACGACGACGCGGCCGTCGAACTCACCGTCAAGGGCGACCGCGTCTCGACGGGGCGTCGGAAGTTCGGCGTCGTCCTGGGCGACCAGGTGAAAACGGGCATCAATACGAGTCTCAACGCCGGGGTGACGCTCTCGACGGGAACCGGCGTCAAACCCGGCGAGACGGTGTTTCGGGATCGCTAACGACCCCGGGACAGGCAGATCTCGTTCGACAGAAAGCACTTGTCCCCGGGCCACGGCGACGCGCGTATGAATCGGGGGGCGAAAGTGGGACTGCTGGCCGTGATCGTCGGCCTCTCGCTCGTCGGGGCACCGGTGACCATGGCCGACTGGGGGGAGCAGGCCGTTTTCTCCGTGGACCCGATCGAGGAGTCAGCAATCGACGAGGAAACACCGATCCTCCGGTATGATT
Organism: Natrialbaceae archaeon; assembly: GCA_046710005.1. GTDB lineage: Archaea > Halobacteriota > Halobacteria > Halobacteriales > Natrialbaceae > DATFIX01. The sequence goes on along the minus strand of JBKEGM010000256.1, from coordinate 1,742 downwards.
CCCTCTCGCCCAGCGCTCGAGGGGCGGTGAAGAACGCCATCGAGTCCCCCGATAGCTACCACATCGTGTATGGAACGGGAGATCAGCCCGATCGGTTCATGTATAGCGATTACAGCGCTCCCGGCAGTGGGTTGTATCCAATCGTCTACGAGGGGCAGTACTACCGATTGAGGACCCATGGCGGCGGTGGTTTCCCCTTCATCTACTGGATCATGGAATTCCCGTTCGTCTGCTATGGGGTCGCCCTCGTTTCCCTGGGCGCTCGGACGAAGCAGGGGGTGAGATCGGTCCAGACTGCCCTGGTCGCCACGGCGGCCGGACTCGGGTTCCATCTCCTCGGCCCCGAGTTCGACTTTCCGCTCCTTGACCCACTGGGATTCGTCGCCCTCGGCCTCGTGGCGGCACTCGGACTCGTGGGCGAACTCGTCTGGACCGGGGTTCGGGAACTTGAGTGAAGCCCGAATCCGTTTCAGTTTGGGAGGTGGACCGCATCGGTACCGTCGGTGGGAGGTCACAGATTTCGAAAGGAATGGGTCACGGCAGTTCCTGACCACCCCTTCACCGTCCGACCGTGGCGGCAACCGCTCCTCTGAAGAAATGTCACCGCACCTAGAAGGGGACGGCGCGTGCCGATACGCACACCTCTATAGTTCGTACCGTGGGACATTCCCCCATGAGCAAGACCGACGCATTCGATTCGATCGATGACCGGGGCGACCACTTACAGGATATCGCCTCGCAAATCTGGGAGACGCCGGAACTCGGGCTCCACGAGGAGGAATCGGCCGAGATTCTCGCCGACGAACTGGCGACGGCGGGCCTCGACGTCGAACGCGGCGTCGGCGGGATGCCAACAGCCTTCGTCGCCAGATACGGCGAGGCCGACCCGATGATCGGCATCCTCGGCGAGTATGACGCACTCCCCGGACTCTCCCAGAAGGTTTCCGCGGAGCGCGATCCCATCGAGGCGGGCGAGCCAGGACACGGCTGTGGGCACAACCTCTTCGGAACGGCCGGGGTGGGCGCCGCCATCGCCATCAAAGAAGCCATCGCGGCGGGCGACCTCGAAGGAACGATCGTCTTCCTGGGCTGTCCGGCGGAAGAGACACTCGTCGGCAAGACCTACATGGCCCGTGCCGGGGCCTTCGACGACCTCGACGCCGCCGTGACCTGGCATCCGGGCGACCTCAGTTCGCCGACGAGATCCAGTTCGAACGCCCTGAACTCCCTCATGTTCACCTTCGAGGGCGTGTCCTCGCACTCGGCCGGCGCCCCGGAGGCGGGGCGGAGTGCCCTGGACGCGGTCGAACTGCTGAACACCGGCGTCGAGTTCATGCGCGAGCACGTCTCCGACGACGCCCGCCTGCATTACGCGATCACCGACGGCGGGCAGGCACCCAACGTCGTCCCCGATACGGCCACGGTCTGGTATTACGTCCGCGGGCCGACGCGCGAGGAGGTCGAGCGCAATACCGACTGGCTTCGAGACATTGCGGAGGGAGCAGCCCTGATGACCCAAACCGAGGTCGAGGAGCGGTTCCTGACCGGCTGTTACGACTACCGCGCGAACGACGTCGTGACGGACGTAATCTGGGCAAACATGCAGGCCGTCGGTCCGATCGAGTACGACGAAGACGAGTACGCCTTCGCGGCCGACCTCCGCGACACGATCGACGAGGAGTCGATCGAGTCCGGGTTATCTGACGTCCCGGAGGACGTGTACGAGACGGTTCGTGACGAAG
>JBKEGM010000255.1:0-4479 GCA_046710005.1 Natrialbaceae archaeon | reverse complement strand
GAACACCGACATCCGTACAACCCCCAAACATCGTACTGGGGAACGACATCAATAGTGCGGAGGCGATACTAACTCCGACAACGAGAAAACCGATGCCGAGGAGGGCCATTCGGTTCATATGTGAGTTACAATAGAGGTAACGGTGGATGAATGTTGTCCCGTAAAGCAAGTGTGGCGGTGTTATTGAATCACTTGTACTGACCGATCCGACCTGACCGAATCGGGAAACAATTCTGTGACAGATACTCGCCCTCTATCTTGCATGATATTCTTGACAAGAATTGGATAGGCAGAGCAGGCAAAACTTCTATGACACGGTCCGTGGTGTGGCTTGTAGAATGTCGCATCGAGCGTACGCGATCCCCTCCTGGCGTGAACGCCGAGGCCCCTTCCCTGTATCAAGATTGCTCCTCACTCTCGTATATCCGTGACCTATCCAAAACTATAATAGAGTGCAGAGACTACTATCGGATATGACAGACCGGGGTCTCGAATCGTGGACGAAGGACTTAACGGCCCGCGAACGCGTCAGGGAGATCGCAACAACGCTCACCGAACCGCGATCCGTCGAGTGGGTGCGCGACCAGGCACAGGTCTCCTCCTGGCAGACCGCCAAAGACGAGTTGGAGATGCTCGTCGAATTCGGGCAAGTCCACGCGATCGATGGTGACGACGGGAACACGAAGTACGCGCCAAACTACCAGCTACGCTACTTCAACGAAGTGACCGAGTTGATCAACAGCCACACGCGTGAGGAACTGCGCGAGGAGATTGCCACGATTCAAGAGACTATCGACGAATGGAAGCGTGAATTCGACGTCGAATCCCGAGACGAACTCGAATCGACGCTGGCCGATGACCATTTAACCAGTGAGGCTGTCCGGGACCGCAACAGCGTGCTCCGTCAGTGGGAGCGCCACGAGGACAACAAACGGCTCCTCAAGCACGCCCTCGAACTCTACGACGATGCCCGGTCGCTCTATCCCGGAGCGAACGAGTCTTCGACTTCCTCTCTCTCACTCACACAGTAGTCCCGATGATCTTCCTCGCCAATCGCGCGAACCTCGATACACGGACGCTCCTCACGCGACTCCACAATAAACTCCAGACACAGGTCACTGACGAGACGTCTCCGATCGAACAGGTCTGGTATCACACCTCAAAAGGGAACAAAGTCGGCGTCCGGGCGAGGATCACTCCCAGCGTGTTCCTCGGGGCCTCCTACCCTGCCGAGGAAGCTGAGCTCCAAGTCTCGTTCGATTTCCCCGCGGACGCCGCCTACGATTATTATTCCATTCAGTGGGTCGAGTCAGCGCGTGGCCTCATGCTCGGCTGGCACCAGGACGAAACCCACATGGATCTCGGAGAGTGCCATTTCCAGATCGATTACCATGGCGAGACAGTACAACAAGAACGTGCGGCATTTCTCGATGTCCATCCGCTCAATGTATTTGATCGACGAATCGATGATCTGGTGGACATTCTCGATGTGATCTACTGGGATGACGATATCCCAAGCGTCTCGAAGGAAGACGTTCGGTGAGACAGCCTCTCCTCGCGAATCCGGTTCTCTCTCATATGCTTGTGATGCTTGACAAAGGCACGAAGGTCTTGCCGGACACGGTGAAACAGTCCCTGTCGAGGGATTGATACAACCGATCGTGCTGCATACGCGCCGTGTATCTTGCACGCGGGTCTTGACAAGACTTGGATGGGCAGAGCGTGCGAAGCTTTCTATGACAGGCTCTTCGTCCCTAGAGTATTCGTCTTCGGTCGTGACTTCGAGGAAGACGTCTTCGAGCGTGTGTTCCCCGTCTATCTATCTGTCGCCCGTGAGTTCGCCCGGTGGACCCTCCGCGACGAGGTCGCCATCGTAGAGGATACCGACGTCGGTCGCTATCTCTTCGACGACGGGGAGGATATGCGTCGAGAGGAACACGGTGGTGTCCGCCGCAGCCAGGTTCGTGATAGTCTCCCGGATTGTTCGGGCGGCACGCGGATCGAGTCCGGACGTCGGCTCGTCGAGAAAGACCACGTCGGGGTCGTGCATGATCGGTTGGATCAATCCGGTCTTCTGTCGCATCCCTTTCGAGTACGTTGTGATCCGACCATAAAACTGTGGCCCGACTGGTTTAAGAATCGGGGGCCTTTCCTGACACATAATGTCCCTAACTGACTCCCTGCTAGGCACCAGCCCCGTCCGTCGTTCCGCCTACGCCGTGGGGCTGATCGCGCTGTTCGGTATCGTGTTCGGTTTCACTTGGTCGCAGGCCATCGTCGTCACAGCTGTCGTGCTCGTGGGTGAATCCGCCGAACTCGCGCGTCCGTTGCCCGGACTGGATGAACGTCATTTCCGACTCGCGCTTGGCCTCGTTGGCGTAGCTGCCGGGGGGGTCGCCTATTGGGCTCAGGGAGACGCAACAGTCGCCGCGGTCGGAGTCGGCGGCGGTGGCTGGCTTATGCTGGACGCACTCTATAGCCTCCGGGAAGGCATCCGGCCGGGCGACGACGGGATGGCTGACGCCGACTCCAGTGAAGTGTTTCTGTCGATGCAGGTCGGCCACCTCGTTGCCGAGGAACTGAAAGACGGCCCGAAGACGGTCTCGGAACTCGCTGATGCCTGTGACATGACCGAGTCACGTGTCCGCGAGGCACTGGACTACCACGAGCAGGCGGACACCGTCTACAGGGACGGCGGTCAGTGGCATCTTGACGAGTCGAAAATCGGGATGTGGGCATTCGTCAGGGACAACACCCGGCGCGCTCTGACCCGGTTTTTTCGCCCGTTCCGGCTATTCGTACCGTCGTGACTACTTCTCATCAGTGGGAGCAACTCTGTGAGCACCGAGAAGACACCACCGTCGGTAACGTCGTGGACCCCTCCAGCTTCCGGGAGAAGAAATTCCCGGTGGTTGGTCAGTATTGCCAACGAGACGCTGTATACGGCGTCGAAGTTCGGCGTCAACGGGTTCATGCGGTCACTGCGAAAGGAAATGTCGGACGAGACGGTCCGCGTCACGGTCGTCATGCCCGGCCCGGTCGTCACCGAACTCAACGACTGTGAGCACTGGGAGGGACGGGCGATGGACCCAAAAGACGTCGCGGACGCGGTCGTCTTTGCCGCCTCGCGGTCGTCACGCGTCGAACTCACCCAGATTAGCGTCGACTCGACCGACAAACTGTAGCGAGGTACTGACCGAAGAGCGGGTGTCACTCGCGCTCAGAGAAGGTAGCGCGGATTGGCTCACCGGGGTGAACCGTCGACCCAACATCGACGGTGACGTCGTCCCGGTCGTGAGTGACCCGACAGTGCCCCGCGATGGTCGCGAGCGCGAGCGTGAGTTCCATCCGTGCGAAACGCATCCCGATGCAGTGGCGTGGCCCGCCCCCGAACGGGAAGTAGGAGTACTCCGGTCGGTCACCCGGCGGTTCCTCGATACCGTCCCACCGGGAGGGGGCGAACCGGTCCGGGTCGGTCCACCACCGGTCGTCGGTGTGGACGTGGAACTGCGGGAGTACGACGAACGTGTCCTCTGGCACGCGGTACTGGCCGACGACGACGTCCTCGTCAGCTTCCCGGAAGATGGCGGCTGCCGGCGGGTATCGCCGGAGCGTCTCTCTGAGCACTTGCTTCGTGTACGTCAGGTCGGGCAGGTCCGACAGCGAGGGGGTGGTGCCGTCGACCACTGCGTCGACCTCGGCGTGTAGTCGGTCGGCGACCGCCGGCTTCCTGCCGAGCTCGTAGAGTGCCCACGTCAGCGCTGTGGCGCTGGTCTCGTGGCCGGCGAACAGGAACGTCACGAGCTGGCTCCGTAACTCCGATTCGGTGGGACCCTGGTCCGCGTGTTCGCTGGCCGTGACGAGTGTCGACAGGATGTCCTGTCCGTCGCCGTTCGAGTCAGTTTCCGCGACGAGGTCGTCCACGACGGTCTGTAACTTGTCGACGCCGCGACGGTACCGCCGGTTACCGGGTGTCGGCAGCCAGTCGGGAAGACCCACCGAAACCGGATTCTGACTGCTGCGTTCGCGGATCGCTTCGGCGCCCGCCCGGACTGCACGGCGGTGCTCGTCCGTGTCGACGCCCAGCAGCGTCTTCCCGAGGACCCGTAGCGTGTACGTCGACGTCGCCTCCGTCAGGTCGACAGCCTCGGGAGTTGCCGCCCATTCCTCGGCTATCGCAGCCGCGTACGTCGCCATCGTCTCGGCGTAGTTCTCGATACGCTCCCGGTAGAACAGCGGCTGGAGGCGGGTCCGCTGTGTCTGCCATCGCTCGCCGTCGGCCAGTAACAGCCCGTCGGAGAGAACGTCCACACCACCAGCCCGTTCCGGTTTCCGAAAACTGTCGAACTTCTGGACCAGGATCTCCTTGATGGCGCCAGGGTCCAGCACGCCGACCATGTCGTAGGTACCCATCGAGAACCGAACCACGTCGCCGTGACTCGCGACCTCGTCATAGAACGCGTACGGGTCGCGGCCGAA
>JBKEGM010000254.1:0-4483 GCA_046710005.1 Natrialbaceae archaeon | reverse complement strand
GCGGAGGGAATTAAATTCGCCTGCCGCCGTTACGCTCCCCGGTTCCGGGGAGAGCCCAAACGGCGAAGCCCCGCGCCACCGTGCGCGGGGTACTTCACGGGCGATCTGCAACGGTTCCCAAGTAGTATCTACTGGGCCGGCCTCGGTACGTGGAACATTCGACGGTTCACCGGCTCACAGAACGAGTACCACGATTCCTTGGACGTCTACTACCAGTTACAGCAGGAGAAAGAAGATCGTGTAGCAGATATGCCACCTCCAAATTGGGATCCTACACTCCCAGACCCGCCAGATGACCTCCCGGACACGGCTAGTTTTGATCTTCGTAGAGAGGACGCAGAGGACCTGCAAGACTGTACTCTCACTGGGGCAAACGGTGCGGTTTCTGCGGCAGGCTGCTTGCAGGCGTCTAGTGGCTTCGGTTCGTTACTTGTACTCGAATTATCTATGAAATGTTATTGACGTTTCGTCGATGTGAAGGACTCAAACCCGTTCGAGAAATAGCCAACAAAAGCCTCATATGTCCAGCTACAGACGAGGTTAACACATGAGGCATCCTGCACTCAAAATTCGAATGGCCGTGGTAGGTGGGATCCTCGCGGCGTTCTATCTCGTCGCAGTCGCCGTCGCAATGGTCGTATTTGGCCAAGGTATTTTACCCATCGCAATCGCTGGCAGTTTACTCCTCATCGGCGTCCAGTACAAAGTCGGGAAGTGGATGGCTCTCCGTAGCGTCGGTGCCGAAGATCTGTCTGAACAACAGTACCCTCAGATCCATCAGATAGTGGAAAGCCACTCTCGGGAAATGGGTATCACCAAACCCGAATTGAAAATCGCCCGTATGGGTGTGCCGAACGCGTTCGCCGTCGGTCGAAAGGGCGCGGGCATCGTCGTCATTTCCGAGGAACTCACCCAGTTGTTGGATCGCGACGAACTTGAGGGCGTTCTCGCCCATGAAATCGCGCACATAGCCAACCGAGACGTCGTGACAATGCAACTCGGGCAGGGCATCGCGTCCATCGTTGCCATCGTTGCCCAGTACATCGTGCTGTTTACGGGCGACAGCGATATCGCGGATTTCTTCCTCGCAATCGTCGTCGGCAACCTCGTGCAGTTCCTTGTAATGATCTTCGTCCTCGCTATCTCGCGGTACCGCGAGTACGTCGCCGACGCTGACGCCAAGCGCACCATCGGTTCCGGCGGCCCGCTCGCCGATGCATTGGAGAAAATCCACCAGGGTAATCAGCAGGCCCGCGAATCGGGCCGGACTGCCAAGCGCGGTCGCGGTCGCTCTCGCGGTGGTCGGGGGCGGGACGGAAACCTGGACCAGCAGGTGAGCGCGCTCTGTATTTCCAGCCCCGATCGTGGTTTCCTCCAGCGGATCGTCTCTACACACCCTCCGATGGAGAAACGCATTCAGCGGCTTCGGTCGTAAATGACCGGTATCCGCGAACTACTCGCAATCGTCCTCGGTGCCACCCTCGGCGTCGTGTTACTCGCTGCGCCGCGAGCAGCACTGAAATTGTCCGTGTTCGTTGGCCCGAACCGGCGGCACCGCGGTGACTACGGTACTGACGCCACCGTCTCAGACCAGTGGGTGTGGATCGTCCGAGGGCTCGGGGTTGCGTGTCTCACCATATCCGCGTATATTGCCTACCTGACGTATATTTAACGGGACCCCCATATCCGCGCTCCATGCAGTGGAGCGATGCTTTTGTGTGGAATGCGGGAAATTCTCGACCGCTATCGAAGGCATTCCACCAATTCCGATATTTCCGCCGCCCATTGATACCAATTAAACGGGGCGAAATCCCTGATCCCGTGGGGCAGAATACTTTTCTTGATTCTGGCGAAGGAATGAGTATGACCGCTTCGGGTGAAACAAGTGACTACGATGGGGTACAGGAGTTCTTGCGTGAATCGGTCGTTACGGGGATAGCCATCATCTTACCCCTACTCGTGACGGTATTGGTACTGAGATTTTTCGTCAATTTCGTCTCGCAGATCCTCGAACCGGTTGTGCAACTCGTATCAGTGGCCACGGGTACTGGGGGTTTGTCGAATCCCGTCCTCGAACTAATCACCTTCCTCACCCTCGCCACAGCCATCCTGTTCGTTGGTGCTATCAGTGAGTCCGGGTCTGTAGACGTCGGCGGGGTTGCCACAGTAGAGACGCTCATTGCGCGCATTCCCGGTATCGGGTCGCTCTATCAAGGGGTCGACGAGATGAGTCAGGTCCTTTTGGACAACGATACGGACAGTTTTCAGGAGGTGAAACTCGTCGAATTTCCAACCGAGGGGTCGTTCTCTCTCGCATTTCTTACGACTGAGACTCCCGAGGTGATCGAGTATCCGCTTGACCACGAGGAGATGGTGACCGTGTATCTTCCGCTCGCCCCTAACCCCGTTATGGGGGGTTACGTCCTCCACGTTGCCGCCAAACACGTCTACGACGTCGATATGACCGTCGAAGAGGGAATCCAGTCAATTGTTACCAGTGGGGTGGCAACTGGCCACCACAGTGGGGATGCTCTCTCGGATGACATGATGGACCGGATAAATAGACGGTTCAACCGGATGGACATCGTCCCACGGGTCGAATCCGTTGAAGAATACGCACAGGTCGCATACGAGAAGTTGGGCCCGACCCACAGCGAATCGACGGACATTTCAGAGACTTCTGAGGAATCCGGCGATTCCGACCCAGGCAACCGCTAAAATTTACGTATTCCAGCCGTCAACACTCGGACTGGACGGTTAAATTAACAGATAGTATAGGTGTTTTTTTTGGATTGGGCAAAGGGGTATCGATCGTCCGCGAAAAATAATCGACAGGGGGTATCTTTGCGTTCCCCGTGTTAGCCACTCTTCTATCACGATCTCAGGGGGTTCTTGTTCGGGGATGTGATGGACGCTACCCCAACTGCGAGTACGTCTGCTTGGCCGAGCGAACGCCCGGCGTCCATTTTACTCACCCCCGTCGCCGCCGTCTGAGCTCTCCCCGCTCTTCGTTTCCGTTTCGCCCCAGTCGAGGTCGCGAGACCGGTCGGTCTCTCGGAGAATGAACGGCCCGATGGAGAGCGTGCGCTTGGTTACGGTGACAATCCGGAGAATGTACGATAACAAGAACGCGAACGGCAGCAGGGAGACGGCCACGCCCGCACTCACCACCACGACGAGCGTGCGCACGCCGAACACGGTCCCCGGGAACAGCGCCGGTTCGAGATAGACGACACCCGCGACCGCTGTGAGGAGCGCGGGCACGGACGCGTACAGCATTGTCCGCGAGAGGTCGATGAGCGCCCACTGAAAGTACAGCGTCTTGAAGTGCTCACGCGCCGGCCCGAACAGTTCGAGCGCGTCGATGAGTTCGTCGAACGCCGCGCGCGCCTCCTCGGTAAGCACGTCTTCGTTCTCCGCGCGGATGCGGCGCGCCGCGTACAACTTCCACGAGTAGTTGAAGTTCAGCGCGGAGAATACGACGTCGAACTCGCCGAACTGGGCGTCCTTGAGACCGTTCTCGACGGCGTCCGCGTTCCCCTTCACGTTCTCCGTGAATGCGGCCACCTGATCGTTGAGGGCCTCGTCGTCGATGTCCTGAATGACGTCCGAGACGGCTTTGGCACGTCGCTTCGTGAGTTTCACGAGCGAGCGCAGGAACGCGGAGGGCTGGGCGGGACTCACGGGCTCCTCAATGACATCCTCGACGTCCTTCCGGAACGCCATCGCGCCCTCCATGCGCTCGCGCTGGTCCCCGATCGGGCCCAGTTCCTGAGAGAGTACGAGCTGACTGAGCGCGAGCACGAGCGTAACAGCCGTGATAATGGACGTGAGCAGCCCCTGGAACAACGTCTCCATGGGGTCCGCCTGGCGAAACAGCGCCGGCGTCCCGGTCGGGTGGAACTGTCCGATGATAGCGAGTGCGAGGAACACGCCGCCCGAGATTCCGGCAGCGACCAGCCACCGGTTCGCGTTCAACAGTACCCAGAACTTCCGACTGTTCTCCGGCACGCGCTCTCGCATCGTGTCGCTCGGGCGACTCCCCTCGCTGTCGCTCATACCATTCTATTCCGGTTACAATTGAAAATACTTGAGGATACCATAGATGAGTTCTCACGATGTGATTCTGGTACTTCTCGGATTGTCCCCACGTTCGTAAGTGGTGATTGCGACGATGATCAGCACCAAAACTGAAGTTGAATGGAATCGGTGAGAGGGAGGAAAGGACTAACGTGCATTGGTTTCGGAGCAGATCACGCGCTGTTGGAACCGTCAGATTGACCACTTGGACCAGCACACGGTAGCACATGACAACCAAGCGTGATCCGGTCGAAGAAGCGCTCGGCTCCAAACAGGACCTGTATGAGGTGGTGGATTGGGAGGTTCGTACGAGACTTGACCGACTCGCCGTTGCGGTACACAGTGGCTTGCGGCGGTCCAGTCGGTGGATTCTCATCGCGACCGCAATTGCCCTGTTTGTTGT
>JBKEGM010000253.1:0-4492 GCA_046710005.1 Natrialbaceae archaeon | reverse complement strand
TCGGCTTCTGCTCACGGGCCGCAGGCCCGTTCGCACGGTCCGTGGAGCTTCGCTCCACGCTGTCCTCTCCGGCCTACTCGCTCGTGCTTCCGACTAAGCGTCGGAAGCCCGTCACTCCTTGAGGCCGGAGGCTCCGCCTCGAAACTGCTGAAGGGCCTACTGGCCCCCGAGTACGTCGAATCGGTCCACGCGCCGACGGGGCTCTCCGCCCTCCGAACTGATCCCCGAGGCAAGAAGTAGAATCGGCGAATCGTCTTCGAGAAATCGTATATTGTCCCCGGATTCAGGTCGTGTACTCCGATTCGCGTACTTGCACGTACTGACCGTCGCGGAAGCCCCATTTTTGCCACCTGTATCGGAGGAGTTGTCGAAGCCCCTCAACACCAGCCGACAGTTGCCACCTGAGCAATTGGTTCGGCGTGTCGGTAGCAAGCAGGCGGCGCGTGGCTTTGAACGCCCGATCCCAGTCGGCCGGCCGGAATTCCTGCACGATCTCGGCGAAAGACACGTTGCGCAGAATTTCGGCGCCAATGGCGTCCTTCCAGGCGGCGTTATAGTGAGTCAACCGATCGTTGGCTGCCAGTCGACCGGCGATTTTTCCGGTTCGGACAGCCAAATGGTAGCCCCCCTCGTGAAACGCTGAAGTGGTGGCCATCGCGCCGCCGGCGATCGCGATGCCAGCTCGCGTGGGCGACTCCACCGGTCGGGTCGAGGAAATAGCATAGGTCTCCGTGCCACCGGATTTCCCGCGATCCTCGACGAGCGGGAAGTCCGCTTCGATGTCGTACTCGTCGCCGAACTCCGTCTGGAGCAACCGTCTAAGGTACTCGTCGGGTTTGGGCAGGCGGTCGTCGTTGGCCCGCAGCAGGGTGTAGTCAGTCGGTGTTTCGACGTCCTCGATCGATAACCCGATCGGCATGGTCAATCCCACCCGGGCAACCGTTTCGTCGTTCGGAAAGATCCACGGGTAGGCAGTTTCGCCAGGGATGGCGCCCCACCAGAACTGGATTTTGGACGCCGGAAAGGCCTCCTCGGGGAACCGTCGGTGCTCCTGGTAGGCGACGTGGTTGGCGCGCGTCGTGCCCAGGTAATCGGTGATCGACTCGCCGGCAGGCATGAACCGGTCGAGCACGCGGTTGGTGACCTGGCGCTGAGGACCATCAGCGAGAATCAAATACTCGGTTTCGATCTCGTCGCCGTTCGACAGTTTCAGGGTATGCGTATGCCCACCCGAAAGGTCAGTCTCGACGTCACGGACGCCGTCTCCCACTCGGTAGGTGGCACCCTGATCCTCGGCGCGCGCTCGGAGCCAGTCGTCCATGCCGACTCGATCGAACGCGTACCCGAAGCCGTCGTAGACCGCCGCCATTCCGGTCGTGTCGATTGACACTGATTCCGTCGGCCCGAAGAAGTCCGCCCCGTCGAGTTCCTGGAGAATTACCTCGTCCGGAATCTCGCCGGGGTCGAAGTCCATGAGGTCGATCCAGTAATCCAGCATCCCGGCGGCGTCCGTCGAGTCCGGGCCCAGATCCGCCCGATCGGCCCTGGGGACGCCCTTTTCGATGACGACGACGTCAGCACCCCCATCCGCTGCTGCCGCTGCCGCCGACATTCCTGCTGGGCCCCCGCCCACGATGGCCACATCGACTTGTTGCATACACCCAGCACTGTGGTGGATTTGACTTAAAGAAACCGGAGCACCGCGCACAGTGACATGTGGACCCCACGGCACCAGACTGAGCACAGCTACACGGAGGGACGACTCTCCGTGAGCGTAATCGCCGCCAGTACTGCAGCCGCGAACGCAAGCAGGCTGCCGACGCCCACAGCGAACTGAATGCTCGTGACGGTCGCCAGCCCGCCGATCAACGGCGGCCCGAGAACCCCGCCGATGCCCTTGGCGGTCGAGCGCAAACCCATGAGTTCCGACTCACGCTCGGGTGGAGCGACATCGCCAATGAACGCGAGCGCGCCGGTGGTCATCGCGGAGAAGGCGGCGGCGATGATCACGAACGCGGCGGCGATCACGACGACCCGGACGATAGCGGTCCCGGGGATCGCCGACACTGCGGCGACGACAGCGAACAGGCCGCTCCCGGCCATCCCCACGACAATGAGGGGCTTGCGGCCGGCCGAGTCCGCGATCCGGCCGAAGAGGTACATGAACACGACCTGTCCGCCGGGATTGAACGCGAGGATGACGCCCATCAGGACTTCGCTCACCTCGAGAGGACCGGTGATGTAGATCGCCATGAGGCTCATCGCCCCGAGGACGGTCATATTCCGAAGGGCCAGGGCGACGTAGAGCCACCGCAACCCGTTGGTCCGCAAGTGCCCACGATCCTCGACCGCCGGCAGGAGGCGGTGGCGGACCTCGCTCGTGATACCCTGGATGGAGAACTCCCCGTCCGGGGTCGGCGTCATGTCCACCACGAGAGCCGCGGCCACCACTGACACGAGGCTGAGTCCCGCGATGACGAGGTACAATCCCGACGGCAGGAGCAACCCGAGGAGCACCCCGGCGCCGAGCTGGCCGCTCATGGATCCGACGGCCCTGGCGCTGTTGAAAAAGCCCATCGAGCGTCCGCGTCCCTCCGCGCCGCCCCGGGTGCTGACGATCGTGAGCATCACCGGAACGAACCCGACCGCGAATGCGGCGTAGATGGCGCGAAGGCCGACCGGGATCCAGACGCCGTCGATCGTCAAGAACGGGACGGATATCGTCGGACCGGCCTTGCCAACGATCACGAGCGGGATCACGGCGAGCGTCCCGAGTACTCCCGAAATTACCATCACGGCACGGCGACGGCCGGTCACGTCCGCGATAGCACCCCACACCGGGGAGAACACCATCATCCCGAGGAAGTACGCGGTGAGCACCATGCTCACCACGAACTCGGACGCGCCGGCGTCCTCGACGTACAGGGCCATTACCGTCCCCATCAGGATGCTGGCCATGAACCGTCCCGACCCGGCGACCGCGATGAGCGTTTTCTGAATCGCGTCGTTCTCCCGATGGTAGGCCACGACAGGGAGCTACCCGATCCGCGTATATACTTCCGCCGACCACGGTGGCCTTTTCCCCTTTCAGGCGCCGACAAACCCCCATTTTCGGGGTCGTCGAACCGTGCATCCCGGCCGGCAACGACGGGTTTCAAATCCCGGCGCTCCAAGGGGACGCCATGAGCCCGGACGTGGTAGTCCTCAGCCGGAACGTCCATGCGATGCCGATGGCCGAGTACGCCGCACTTTTGCGCGAACGACTGCCGGATATTGCGGTGGTTCACGCGCGAACGGCCGCCGAGGAAACCGAACTGGTGGGCGATTCCGCAGTCGTCACCGGTCACGCGCCACCCGAGGGACTCCTTGGCGCAGCCGAGAATATCGACCTGTTCGCCTGCACGTACGCTGGAACCGACCATTTGCCGGTCGACGAACTGGAATCGAAGGGCGTCGTCGTGACCAACGCCTCGGGTGTCCACGCCCCGAACGTCAGCGAGCACGCAATCGCCATGCTGTTGGCGTTCGTCCACCGACTGGACGAGAGCAAACGTCACCAGGCGGAGTATCGATGGCAGTCGTTCCCCACCGACGAACTCTACGGGTCAACGGTGACGGTCGTCGGAATGGGCGCCATCGGGACCGCCCTGCTCGAGCGCCTGGACGGGTTCGGCGTCGACACGATCGGCGTCCGTCATTCGCCAGGAAAGGGCGGCCCGGCCGACCGGGTGGTCGGGTACGACACCGAGGCCCTGATGGACGTGTTCGTCGAAACCGACCACCTCGTCCTGGCCTGTCCCCTCACCGAAACGACGCAGAACCTCATCGACGAAGCGGCTTTCCACGCGCTCCCGCCGGACGCAGTCCTTGTTAACGTCGCGCGGGGGCCGGTCGTGGACACCGATGCCCTTGTGGCTGCGCTCAGGGCCAACGAACTTCGCGGGGCCGCGCTGGACGTGACCGATCCCGAACCACTCCCGCCGGAGCACCCGCTCTGGACGTTCGAGAACGTCCGGATCACGCCACACAATGCCGGGCAAACGCCGGCATACTACGAACGACTGGCGGACATCGTCGCCCGAAACGTCGAGCGGGTCATCGACGAACGTGACGATTCGATCGAAAACCGAGTCCGGTGAGCTCCGGGTATGCGCTCCCGAATCCGTGGGCTCTCAAGGACCCGCCCGTCCCAGGACGAACACCAGCAACCCGAGCAATGCGAGCGAGCCGCCGACGTACGCCGCAATGAGTGACGTCCCCCAAAGAACGATGACCGATAGCACTGCAAGAGCGACGAGTAACCCGGCAAAGAGTCCAGAGAGGAGTCGTGTCGCGTGATCGACCCGGCCTGGTTCGACCTCGGCCTCGACCCCGCGATCGAACGCCCCGCGGGCCCGCTTCGCGACGTCGCTGGGCAAGACGAGCAGTGTTGGCGTGCGTCCCGTCCCGGGATGGAAACGACACCACACCAGCATCGACCCGCCGGTGGAGA
>JBKEGM010000252.1:0-4504 GCA_046710005.1 Natrialbaceae archaeon | reverse complement strand
ATCGGACGTTCGGGAACTCCTTGGGATGATGTGCGTCGGTATTGATGGCGATGGGTGCGCCACCGTCGACGGCTGTCTGGACCGCGCTGCCCCACAGGTCCAGGCGGTGGGAATTTGCGTTTATTTCGAGCGCGGTTCCGGCGTCAGCGGCCGCTTCGGCCACCTGATACACGTCGAAGGACATCCCTTCGCGCCGGTTCAGCAGGCGACCGCTCGGATGGCCGAGGACGTCGACGGACGGTTGTTCGACGGCCGCGATCAGCCGTTCGGTCGCCGCGTCGGTGCCTTGATCGAGCGCGCTGTGCGGCGAGGCGACGACCAGGTCGAGGTCGGCGAGCACGTCGTCGGCCACCGAGAGGGTGCCGTCGGCGTCGATGTTTGCCTCCACGCCGGCCAGGAGGTCGATTTCATCCAGATCGTCGTCGACAGCCCGGATTTCGTCCATTTGTTCGCGGAGTTCGTCATCCTCGAGACCGACGCCCCCCACCATCCCTGGACCCGTGGCGTGATCCGAGATGCACAGGTAATCGTGTCCGTACTCGGCCGCACCTCGTGCGAGTTCTGTTATCGTGGCGTCCCCGTCTGACCACGCCGTATGTGTGTGGAGGTCCCCGTGCACGTCGTCCTGGCCAACCAGGTCGGGTAAATCGCCCGCGGCCGCTGCCTCGATCTCGCCGCGATCCTCTCGCATCTCGGGCGGGATCCACGGGAGGTCGAGTGCCGCGTACATGCTTTCTTCAGTTTCGCCGCCGATCCTGTCGCCGACACGCTGCCCTGCGTCGGGGTCGTCGATTTCGGAGACGTCGAAGGCACCGTACTCGTTGAGCTTCACCTCGCGGTCGATCGCGTAGTTCCGAAGAGTGATGTTGTGGTCCCGGCTGCCGGTGAAGTACTGGAGTGCACTGCCAAATTCCTCGGGGACGACCGTCCGGAGGTCGATCCGGACCTCAGCTACCCGGGTGCTCGCCTTGGTGGTCCCGGCTTCGATGACGTCGTCGACCCGATCCCAGGCGGTAAACGCCTCGACGACGGCCTCGGGGTCTTCCGTCGCGACGAGGACGTCCACGTCGCCGATCGTGGCCCGCCACCGGCGAATCGACCCGGCGACCTCCCAGCGTTCCGCTGCGTCCACATCCCTCAGATAGGAGAGCGCCTCGTCAGCCAGGGGTCGGGCCGCGCCGAGCAATTGCCGTTTGCGGGACTGCCTGGCGAAGTCGATTCCATCGAGGATGTTTTGTTCGGTCTTCGCTCCAAAGCCCGACACCTCCTGGATCTCACCCGCCTCAGCTGCGGCTTCGAGGTCGTCAAGCGTCTGAATTTCGAGTGCTTCGTAGAGTTTCCCGACGGTTTTGGGGCCGACCCCTTCGACGCGAGTGAGCGCTTCCATCTCGACTGGAAGGTCCTCGCGGAGGTCTTCGAGTTCCTCGATTTCGCCCGTCTCGACGTACTGGGTGACCTTCGAGCCGATGGCCTCCCCGACGTGATCGAGTTCCTGGAGGGCCTCCTCGCCGCCCGCATCGATGATTTCTTCGACTGGCGTCGGTTGACCGCGAATCGTTTCGGCCGCCCGCCGATAGGCTCGTGGCTTGAACTCGACGTCCGTGGCTTCGAGCAGGTTGCCGATTTCTTCGAGGCGGTCGGCGATTTCGCTATTGCTCGTCATCGTCGTGGCCTCCGTCGAGGGCCGGGTTCGGCGGCCGATTGCCGCTCGGGTTCCACGCCGGAGTTCACGGTCGACCCCTCCGTTTGTCGTCCTCGTTTTTGCCGAGCGCCTTCTGGAGGAAGGAGAGCCAGCGCTTTTGGTCGGCTCGGTCCGTGGCCTCCGCTTCGGCCTCCAGATCGGTCGGCCCGAGGCTCTCCAGGGCGTTCAGGGCTCGATCGATGCCGACGATGGACTCTGCAAGGCGTTCCCCTTCCGCATAGTCGATTTCCCCCGACTCGATTCGCTGGCGACGTTGTCTGCGTTCCCGTCGGAGATTCTTCTTGGCTTGCTCAACACGCTCGCGTTCCCCCGGCGGGATCGTTTCCCGGCGGTTGATCTCGAAGACGAACTGCTGGAGGTCGAAGTTCTCGCCCTGGACCGTTATGCGGTCGGGGATCTCCGCCCCGACGGTCGCCCCTTCACGATCCAGGCGATCCAGCAATCCTTTGCGTTCGTGTTCTTTCACGGCCAGTACTCCGGCCCGGATCAGCAAAAACGCTCGCCTGGCCTCCCGGAGCCTCGGCCCCGTTCCCAAATCCATTTGGCGTCCCCGTTCCAACCGGGGGCTGATGGCCAAGTGCGACTATTGTGGCGAGGAAGTAAACATGCCGTACCAGTGTCGGCATTGTGGCGAGCAGTTTTGCGCCGAACACCGACTCCCCGAGAATCACGACTGTCCCGGAATGAACGAGTGGAACGACCCCGACGGGGTGTTCGACAGCGGGTTCGACGACAGCGTGGAACACACCGGTCGTGAGTCCTCCGGCGTTCTCGGTCGGTTGGGCATCGACACCGGGCGAACGGGCTTCTCCGGGTATTTCAAGGGGAACATGACCTACCTCTTTCTCGCGCTGATGTGGCTGACGTTCCTGGCTCAAGAGTTGATGTGGGCGTTCTTCATCGACGTCTCGCGGGCAGGGATCGTTCAGACGCCGGAGACGTACGAACTCTACAAGACCATCTTCACCCTTCGCGGGAGCAACGTCGAGTACGTCTGGACGTGGTTCACTTCTATCTTCGCACACGGCGGCTTCAACCACATCATCGGCAACAGCATCGTCATCTTCTTCTTCGGCCGCCTGGTCGAGGATTACGTCGGATCGCGTGACTTTACGCTCCTGTTCATTGGGAGCGGGATGATCGCCGGCCTCGGACAGGTCGGCGTCATCTTCCTGACGGGCGAGCCACTTGGCATTCCGATCCTCGGGGCGAGTGGGGCCGGACTGGCGATCATGGGTATCCTCACGGTCCTGAACCCGAGTCTGCGAGTGTATCTTTACTTCCTGCTACCGATTCCCATCTGGGTCATCACCGGTTTTTACGCATTGATTAGCGTGCTGGGGATCATCGGGCCGTTGGCTGGTGGGGTCGCGAATGGGGCCCATCTGGTGGGACTCCTCATCGGACTCTGGTACGGCCAGCGAGTGAAGGATCGGCTCCGGGTACCGGACCAGTTCCAGTTCGGGGGCGGCGGTCCTGGTGGTCCCGGTGGCCCCGGCGGTGGGCGACGGTTCTGATGGGGCCGGTTCGTCCCGAGTTCGTCCCGGACCCCGCGCTGGCCCACGACGAGATGGTAGCCCTGCAGCGGGACGTGGCCGACGTCGCAGTGTTCGAGGACGACTTCGGCTTCGACCCTGGGACCGTTCGCGGGGCGCCACCCGAGTCCGAGGGTGGCGACGAATCGCCAGAGTCGCACCCAGCGGGTCCAATCGTCGTTGGCATCGATCAGGCGTTTCTCGACGAACGGGCCGTCTCGGTCGTCGTTGCCATCCAGGACGGTAAGGTGATCGAGCGGGCTCACGCCGTGGAACCGTTGGCGGTGCCCTACATCCCCGGCTTGCTCTCATTCAGGGAAGGCGGACCGATCATCGCGGCGTTTCGGAACCTGTCGGTCGACCCTGCGATTGCGCTCTTCGATGGGTCAGGCCGCATTCACTACCGGCAGGCCGGCCTGGCGACGCATTTGGGCGTCATTTTCGATTTCCCGAGCGTTGGCGTCGCAAAAAGTCTCCTCTGTGGGCGACCGGTGAACTCCCTCGAGGGATTGACGGAGGGGTCACGGGTACCGATTCTGGGCGACGAAGACGTCGAGGCCGTCGGGAGGCATCCTGCCGGACCGGACACGGTAATCGGGTATGGAGTCCAAACGCGCCAATACGAATCGCCAAACCGGCACGTGAATCCTTTGTACGTCTCGTCGGGCCATCGCGTGAGCGCGTCGACGGCGGCCGATCTCGTGGTGGCGCTCTCGACGGGGTACAAGCTCCCGGAACCAACTCGTCTCGCGGACGCCTATGCCGACGAGGTGAAGGCCGAGGTTCGGTCCTGACCAGGGCCGGGCGGCAGCGATCGATTCGTTATAGTGATTGTTTGACCTTTGAGAAGTGCCTTTACAATCCCCGCCGATTTTTCACACATGCTTCGGAGACAGGTGTTGGTCGCCGGGGTCTGTTCGGTGGCCGGGATGGCTGGCTGTCTCGGCGGTTTGATGGACTCGAGAATGGCGGATTCGACCTATCCTGAGATCGTCGTTGACGCCGAACCGGCACCCGAGTCGGCCCCGGTTACGATCGACGTTGCGGTCGTTCGATCGTTCGGTTCAGACCATCCGGGGCAAATCAGGATTGCCGTTACCAATGATGGCGAGAACGAGTTTTCGGCCCTCTTCGGGCCGATACCGCCGTTTTCGACCCTCGATGGACGACGAATCGACGGGGACGCTCGACTACTGTTGATCCCCACGGACGACACCTACAAGCAGCAGGTGATTCCCGAGTCCGCCTCGGATGGCACGTGGCGGGC
>JBKEGM010000251.1:0-4508 GCA_046710005.1 Natrialbaceae archaeon | reverse complement strand
ACTGGGAGACGGTGGCTTCGATCCAGACGACGTTCAGTACGTTTGCGAACCGAAATTCGATGGCGTTTCGATCGAGGTGATTTACGAGGACGGCGTGCTCGAACGAGCCGTAACGCGGGGGGACGGCAACGAGGGTGACGAGGTGACTCGAAACGTCAGGACGGTCGGGGCCGTCCCTCAGCGCCTCCGGGGTGACCCGCCAGCGTTCCTGGCTGTTCGGGGCGAACTTCACATGCCATTGGACGACTTCCAGGCGTACAATCGCGAACGCATCGAGGCTGGCGAGGAGCCGTTTGCTAATCCGCGGAACGCGACGGCCGGGACGATTCGCCAGCAAGACCCCTCGGTCGTGGCCGATCGCCCGCTTTCGATTTACTTCTTCGACGTGCTCGAGTCCAGCGATCCCTGGGAGGACCACTGGGATGCGCTCGAGGCTTTCCCCGGTCTCGGCCTCAGGATCAACGACTGGGTCGAGCGCGTGGCGGACATCGAGGATGCCATCGCTTACCGGGAGGAACTGCTCGCCGCGCGGGACGATCTGGACTACGAGATCGATGGCGTCGTCATCAAGGTCGACGATCTCGGGGCCCGCGAGCAACTGGGGGCAACCTCGCGGCATTACCGGTGGGCGTTCGCCTACAAGTTCCCCGCCCGGACCGAGGAAACGACCGTCAGGGACGTCCTCGTTCAAGTGGGGCGCACCGGTCGCCTGACACCCGTCGCGCTGCTGGACCCGGTCGACGTCGGTGGCGTCACCGTGGCCCGGGCGAGTCTGCACAACCCCGAACAAATCGCGGAACTGGGCGTTGACGTGGATGATCGCGTCCGCGTGGAACGGGCCGGCGACGTTATTCCGCAGGTGGCCAAGGTGGTCGAACACGCGAGTGAGGAGCATTTCGAGTTTCCAGAGGCGTGTCCGGTCTGTGGGAGTCCCGTCGAGCGCGACGGCCCGGTCGCCTTTTGCACCGGCGGGCTGGCTTGCGACGCCCAGTTGCGCCGCGCCATCGAGCACTACGCCAGCGACTCGGGGCTGGATATCGAGGGGCTGGGCGAACGAACGGTGAACCAACTCGTCGATGCCGGTCTGATCGATGGCCTTGCTGACCTTTATGCACTCGACCCCGAAGCCCTGGCCGATCTCGAGGGCTGGGGGGAGCGAAGCGCAACGAAACTGGTGGGGGAGATCAACGGAACCCGCGAACCGGCACTCGCGGACCTGCTTGCCGCGCTCGGGATCCCCGACGTGGGCGGGACGACCGCCCAGGAGATCGCCCGCGAGTTCGGCACGTTCGAGGCGATTCGCGGCGCGGCCGTGGAGGGAGATCGTGCGGCGTTCAAGCGCATCCCCGACGTCGGTCCCGCCGTCGCCGACAGCGTCGTCGAGTTCTTCCGGACCGACGCCAACCGGGAAGCGCTCGACGCGCTCCTCGACGATGTCGATCCCCAAGCGGTCGACTCGGAACCCGGTGGCGACGAACTCGAAGGGCTGACGTTCGTTTTCACTGGGGCGCTCGAGGGCTTCACCCGCGACGAAGCCCAGGACCTGGTTGAGCGTCACGGGGCCAATGCCACCTCGAGCGTCTCGGGCAACACCGATTATCTCGTGGCCGGCGAGAATCCGGGGGCAACGAAGCGGGAGGCCGCCGAGGAAAACGACGTGCCGGTGATCGAGGAGGTGGAGTTCGAGTCGCTCCTGGCGGAGCGCGACGTGCTATAGCGAAAGTGAACGTTGACCTACGCGGCCGAACGGTTTCCGACCCACTCCGGGCGCTCGACGGTCGTGGTGCCGATGGCGCGGAACGTTACCGTCCGTTTCCCTCCGATCACCACGCCGTCTTCGGTGTCCGGGAATTTGTAGCCCTCCGTTTTCACCACCGCGTAGGTCACCCTGTATTGCGCGACGAGTCCTCGCTCGGTGACGAGGGCCCTGAAGGAGACGTTGCGGATGTCATCGTACCGACGTCCCGAAAGCACCGTGCTCGCAACCAGGTCTTCGTCAGTCACCTCGGTCGCTTCGATTCGGTATAGCGTCCTCCCCTTGCGTTCGACGGTTCCCTTGTACTGCAGTTCTAGCCCCGTCAGGAGCGGCGGCACCATCTTCGGATCTCTGAGGTTGCTTCCGGTCCCTGGCACGGAGGGCGGCACCTGTTTCGTGGTGGTGTCGTTGCTCGCCTTCGCGGCAATGGCCGTTCCGTTTCGATAGAACTCGACGGTCCGGGCAGAGAGATGGAATGGCGGCGAGAACGGACCGTTCGTCGGTTTCGGTTCGACGACCGCAGTGGCTATTCTCGACGCGGGATCGACTCGAATCGTCGCCCGTTTCGAGCCCCACAACGACCCGTTTTCGTACCGGATCGTTTCATTGACGTCGACGGTATGGGGCCGGTTCGTCAGGGTTTCACGGTGGGCCGACGTGAGTTCCGACGCGTTTCGAACCCCGTCGTCCGAGAGTCCTGGCGGCATCGAGGGGCCCGAGTCCGAACCGAGCGGGATCGCTCCACAACCGGCGAGGAGGACCACTGCGCCAATCGATGCGACGATCACCATCTTCCGGATTTCCATACGCAGTTTTACTTAGTATTATATATTTGTTATTTTCGCTTTCGGGATTTCGAATTCGCGTAGGATCACTCTCAATCACGAGGGCCGCGAGGACCGTCGATCAACTGCGTGGCGATCAGAGGTCGGCGTTTTTGAACCGCCAGTACCCGACAGCGAGTGGAACAACTATCCAAAACCCCAGCACGACGAACCCCCACCAGTCGTTGAGCCAGATTTTCGAACTGGCGCCGGCCGTGTTGGGTGCGCCACCCCCGATCGAGAGCACAAACGACAGTCCCTGCATGAAGGCAACCCGTGGACTGGCCGTCAGGACGAACGAGGAAATCGATTCGACGGTCGTCGGTCCAATTCCGAGTAGTGCGTCCCCGAGGAGGTACGGAAGCAACGTCATCGCGAGCGTTTCCCAGAGGAGCGTAAACATGAGGACGAGGCCGACGGCGACCGCCAGAACGAGTCCACTTGCCCCACTCGAAGCCGAGAGTCCCACGGCGATGGCGACGAACGTGATGCCCAAGAGAACCGTCAGGCCGACGAAAAGGAGGTAATCGACAGGCTGGAGCCCGCCCATCAGGGCGACGAACGCGATCGAACCCACCAAGTAGCCGATCAGGACTGCCGTGGTCACGACCGCCGAGCGACCCACGAGTTTGCCCAGCAGTACATCGCCACGCGTGTGTGGAAGTGAGAGCAGGAGCTTGATGCTTCCCGACTCCCGTTCGCCGACGATCGACTTGTACCCGACGAGAATCCCTGCCAGTGGCAACAAAAGGAACAATGGCCCGATGAAGGAGAGGAATAAGGTGTCCTGACCGGGGTTGGTATCGCCACTAATCTCCGAGAAAAAGAACACGATTCCGACGACGAGCAGCGTGAAGAGGATCGTCAGCGTCCACAAGGCCTTCGACCGGCTAGCGTCACGGAAGTCCTTCCGGGCGACGGCGATCCAGCTCATCCGTCGGCCTCCAGTCCGGCGTTGGTTTCGTGGTGGAGGGCGGTGTCGGCAAGTCCGGTTTCGGTTGTAGCCGGACAAACGACGGCGACTGTCATACTGGCCCGTTACGGTCCGCACCTGAGAGGCTTTCGGTCACCGCTTCTGGGTTGAACCCATCGGATGCAGCTACCATGTAAAAATGATGTTTGGTATCTCTTTGACTACAGGTCGGCGCTCTTGAACCGCTGAAGGCCAATGCTAACCGGAACCACGATCCAGAAGAGCAGGATGACCACGCCCAACCAAGGGGTGGCGTAGAACGCGTCGAATTGTTCAAACGCCACGGTCGCGGTTTGTGAATCCATGGCGTCAGGAATCACCGCGTATAGCGAGATATTGTAGGCGGAACTCGGCGGGAGTTGGTTGATGACGAACATCCAGTCAGGCATCGTCGTCGGAAAAGCGAACCCATTCGTAACGTACGCAATTCCGAAGGTTATCCCGTCCCAGATCAATTCGAACAGGAGGAGGAACCCGATGGCGAGCGCCGAGGCCCGAGAGGTGGACCCAGTCGAACTGGAGATCCCGACGACGATGGAGACGTACGTCAGTGCCAGCACCAGGGTCATGAAGACGAAGATCAAGTAGTCGAGCGGGGCGAACTGATCGAGGCTGACCCCGGCATACACCCCGGCCAGCACGAACGCGATGAGGAGCGGGAGCATCAGTACGCCGGAACGACCGACAACTTTTCCGATCACGATGTCGGTCCGCGTATGGGGGAGTCCCAGCAGGAGTTTGATGCTACCGGAATCACGCTCGCCGGCCAGTGCCTTGTAAGCGACAAGAATGGCCGCTATAGAGACGAACAGGCCGGCGATTCCTGCGAGAAATAGTGCCAGCCCGAGGCCACTTTGGCTCCCGGCACTGGCCAGGGCCTCGATATTGATGTAGGCGTACGTCATGACGAGGGCGAGGAGCAGAAACACGACTGACAGTCCCCACAGGGCTTTCG
>JBKEGM010000250.1:0-4509 GCA_046710005.1 Natrialbaceae archaeon | reverse complement strand
GGCGACGATGGGCGTGCGCAACGACTCCGGGTCCGGGGCCTGTGTATCTGAGTCCGACATGAGTACCACCCGAGAACGTTCTTGGGGTAGACTACGTGAGCCGGCATTTAATTCCATCGTACTGCGCGTTCGCCCGGAGTGGGTTCAACGAGACCGTTCGTCACCCGTCCTGCTCCGTGCTCAACCCCCAGAGAACTCCGCACGAATGGCGTTCCGTTTCAGGAGGAGAAAGCCCACAACGATGCACCCAAATCCGGCCGCAGTGTTGGGAGTTGGCGTCTCCCCGAGGAACAGTACACCCGTGACCGCGGCCGCCACTGGGGCGGCGTAGGACACCAAGTTGATCTCGATCGGACCGAGACGGTCGAGCAGGTCGAAGTAGATCAGGAACCCCAGGGCACTCGCCCCGACGACGAGGAACCCCAGCGCCAGAATTGCCTCGCCAGTCCACCGGACCTGGTCGATCGGTTCGCCGATGGCGAGGCTGGCGCCGTGCATTACGACAGCGCCGACGATCATTGACCAGGCCTCCATCGTCTCTATCGGGAGCTTGGCATCGATGCGGCGCGTCAGAACACTCCCGAGCGCGAACGAGGCCGCGGCGAGAAAGATCAGGAACAGCGAAACAGTGCGGGTCTCCAGCAGGTTCGTCGGATCGGGATTGCTCAGGACGATGACTCCCACAAAACCGATTAGCAACCCGAAGATTCCGACGGCCCTAAGGCGTTCGTTCGGCAGGAATGCGCGCGCGAATCCCGTCGTCAGGATCGGCGAGAGGCTGACGACGATCGCGGCGGCCGCACTGGTGGTCCCTTGTTCGCCGACGAACAGGAACGCGTGGTAACCGGCGATCATGAGCGTCCCGCCGACGCCAACGAGAACCCACTCAGAGCGACTGCGGGGGAGCCACCGATCGGTGACGACGGCGGCATAGCCGAGGATCAGGAGTCCGGCCGCGTCGTAGCGAAATGCGGCAAACAGGACGGGCGGGAAGTATTCGAGGCCGGCTTTGATCGCGGTGAAGGCCGTCCCCCAAACGACGGCAAGGATCACGAAGAGTATGGCATTGCGATAGCGCATGCAGTGGGGGAGTACGTACATCTGACCGGGCCGAATACAAATGGGTCGCGATGTCCCGGAGCAGAGGTGCCGCCGGTGTGCCAGAGGACTCCGCCGACGTCGCGACCGCAGAACCGCCCAGAAGCATCTCGAGACCATCGAAAGCACATGAACGTGGATAGCGGAGACGATGAGTTCACTGTTTTATCGCTATAACCCCCGTTACGAGGGGAAAGTTATAGAAGGATCATTCACGGATAGTAGCACATGGCAGACACACTTGCCGAGAACCTCTCGGGCAAGGACGTCATGGGGTCAGATGGCGCGGAACTCGGGAGACTGTACAATATCACGATGGACCTCAAAACGGGAAAACTCCACGACATTATCGTGGAACCCGACGAGGACACCCCCGCGAACGTCGGATTCGATACTGACGAAGGCGGTCGATTCAAGGTACCGGTGAGCCGCGTCCAGGCAGTAAAAGACTACATCGTTGTCGAACGCTAAATGTACGTTCTCGATTCCTCGGCCTTCATCCACGAGTATCACACCGCCAACCAAAAGGCGTCGGTCCCGATGGTTCGCGAAGAACTGGAGGACGAACACGCCTACCGGTTCGACGCGATGGAAGGATCAGGGATGCACATTCACATCCCCGACACGGCGACCATCGAGAAGGTCCAGCGGGCAGCCAAGGAGACTGGCGACGCCGACGAACTCTCCGAAACCGACGTCCGACTGATCGCCACGGCCTTCGAACTCGACGGAAGGCTGGTGACCGACGATTACGCGATGCAAAACGTCGCCGAACGGATGGACGTCGACGTCGAAGTCATCGCCCAGGAGGGGATCAACGAACAGCGCGAATGGCTGTTCCAGTGTTCGGGCTGTGGACGCACCTTCGAGGAGAACAAGGATCGCTGTCCAGTCTGTGGCAGTTCCCTTTCACGCAAGAACCCGTCGAACGTTTAGCCCCTCACTCGACCCGTCCCGGCCGGTCGCCCTCGGCCTGCTCCAGCCCTCGTTCGATGAGTTGGCGCAGGACGGCTTCCTCCGTGAGGTCGTACTCCATCGCGAGGGTTTCGACCCGCTCGCCGACGTCGTCGTCACAGACGAGTGAGTACCGGCGAGCCATGTGTATTGGTAACCATCGAAAAATTATAAATACCCGTCAGACGATCGTCGGACGATCGGTCATTTCGGGGCGGTCTAGTTGAATTCGTTAAATCGAGAAGCCCAACGGTTCATTCGATTTAACCGGTCGGAAGTTGGCCGGTCGCCAGCAACCATTGTAAGCCAAACAGAAAGGCGTTCCAGAGACCGTGAATACCGATCGGAACGACGAGGTTTTCCGTGTACTCGTACACCGCGCCCAGGACGAGTCCGAGGACGGCTGCCACGGCGATATAGGTGAACTTCCCGCCGCCAGAAAGCGCGATCCAGTGAACGATGCCAAACATGGCGCTCGCAGCGAGGACGGCGACGATCGGACCGTAGGTTCGCCGAAACAGTCCCTGGACGACGCCCCGAAAGAGGAACTCTTCGGCCGGTGCGACGAATATAATCGTGACCGGAATCATATACAAGAACAGGACCGGATTCTTCTGACCCTCCGTGACAACTGCGTTCTCGGCCGTCTGTTGTCCCAGCAGTTCGATGACAATGGAAATCGAGAAGACGCCAGCATAGAGGATGATGAACCCCAGGACGATCCAGCCCACGTCGCGCAGACTCGGCCACGACAACCTGACCAGGTTCCACTGGGATTGCGAATCCAGATATGCCCAAACCACGAGACCGAACCCGACGAACTGGAGGATGCTCGTCGTCAGGAAAAACGCCATACTCTCTTGGCTTGCTGCTACGCCAGTTTCGAGGACGACGAACCCCCCGAGAAGGGCGATGAGAATACCGGCGACGAACGCCGCAACGACAACCAAAACTGATTGGAGAATCGCGGATCGCTGTTCAGGGCCGAGGGCTTCTATCGAGCGGTCACCACTCATTGGAAACCTGTTACGGTTGAACGATTATAGCCGCTGTGATCGGTTCGAATCCACTACTCGATCACGAGCGTCGTCTTGTCGGCTACTGCCTCGGCCTCGTCGGCGTGTTCTGCCCCGAGCAAGCCCCGGGTTGCCCGCTTGCCCCACTCAACAGCGGGCTGGACGAACGTGTCGATCTCGTAAAGTTCACCGGCGAGGATACAGGCGGCCTCCATGCTATAGAGAAGCCCCCCGAGGGAGCGTGCGTCGACGCGATCGATCTCGACGCGGACGTTCGGGCGCCCGGCCTCGGCCAGGCTGGCTTCGGTAGCCACGAATTCGGCATCAATGAGCTCGGCAAGCCCTGTTTCAGAAAGGTACGATAGTCCCTCGAGGTCGGTTTCGGGGATCGACAGACCCGGGCGCTCCCGGGGGCGGACGAACGTCACCATCGTGTCCCGGGGACCGGCCCGGTAGCGCTGGAGTTGCGAGTGCTGGTCGGTGGCGCCGAGCGCACGGGCCGGCGCCTGTCCAGAACCGTCCTTGCCCAGCGACTCTGCCCAGAGCTGGGCGAACCACTCGGCATAGGTCTCCAGCGACTCGGCGTACGGGAGCATTGCGTTGACAGATGCCCCCCGGCCGTCGAGGGCATAGGCCGTCGCCCCGTAGGCATAGGCCGGGGACTCGAAGAGTGAACCTGAAAGATCCACGTCCCGGGCCCCGGCCAGCAAGGCCTCGAGATCGAGTCCCTGGATTGCTGCCGGGACGAGCCCGACGGTCGAAAGGACGGAAAACCTCCCCGGGACTCCGTCGGGGACGTCGACCGCGGGAAGACCGTATTTTTCTGCCAGCCGACGGAGGTTGCCGTTCGGACCCGTCGTGACCACGGTGCGATCCGTCCAGTCAACCCCAGCACGATCCATGGCGTCCCGGACGACGAGGAAGTTCGCCAAGGTTTCGGCCGTCGTCCCGGACTTGGAGACGACGTTGAGGACAGCGTCCGACAGGTCGAGTCGGTTCAGCAGGGTTCGTGTGTGAGCCGGATCCACGTTGTCGAGATAGTACGCGTCAACCTCACTCTCGAGGGCGGTCGAGAGCGTGGCTGCGCCCAGGGCACTGCCCCCGATGCCAGCCACGAGGAGCGTTTCCGCGTCCTCGAACCGCGACACGGTCCCCCGGATAGCAGCCGGATCGACGGTTTCGGGGAAGGTCAGCGCGGCATAGCCATGTTCGTTCTCGGCACAGCCGTCAGCAATCCGTTCGTGGGCCGTGGCCACGCGGTCGTCGAGTCGGTCCAGCGCATCCCGCGAAACCCCGGGATCGGCGACGGACGCGAGCGCGTTGCCGATATCGACGTGCATACCGGACCCGGGAGGTCCGGCGGCAAAACCCTTCCCGTCCGTTTCCATCGTTACGCCCCGTTGCGTCTGGTGGTGACCTGCAAATCGAACGATCGCCCCTG
>JBKEGM010000249.1:0-4509 GCA_046710005.1 Natrialbaceae archaeon | reverse complement strand
ATCGCAAACGTCGGGAAGGCGCTCGGGGTATTGAACTGGGATCAGCAGGTGATGATGCCCGACGAGGGGACGCCGGCCCGATCGGGACAGCTGTCGACCCTTTCCGCCGTCCGCCACGATTTGCTCACAGACCCCGAACTCGGCGAGTTGCTGGACGCAGCCGAGGCGGGTGACCTGACCGACGACCAGGCCGCCGTAGTCCGGGAGATCCGCTACGAGCACGAGCGTGCCGCGAGGGTCCCCGAGACCCTCATCGAGGAACTCACGCGCACGCAGTCCGAAGCCCAGGAGGTCTGGCAGGATGCCCGGGCAAACGACGACTTCGAGCACTTCGCGCCCACACTGACGGAGTTACGCGATCTACACGTCAGGCGGGCCGAACACATCGACCGCGACCGGGATCCCTTTGATGTGATGTACGACGACTCAGAGCGCGATCTGCCCATCGAGACGGTGGAGGCCATTTTCGACCAGATTCGAACGGAACTGATTCCGCTGGTCGAAAAGATCGAGAAACGCGGCGACGACCTGCCACAGCCCTTCGAGCATGCGGCACCATACGACCCGGACGAACAGCAGGCACTGCACGGGGACGCGCTCGATCGACTTGGGTTCGACCGCGATCGCGCCAGATTGGACACCTCGCCGCACCCGTTCACGTCCGGCAACCAGTTCGACACCCGGATCACGACCCGGGTCGACGAATCCGACCCGATCGACGGTCTGATGTCCACGATCCACGAGTTCGGCCACGCGACTTACCAGCTCGGTCTTCCGCAGGACCACTACGCCAACCCGCTCGGCGAGTCCCGGTCCTCGGGGGTTCACGAGTCCCAGTCGCGCTTTTGGGAGAACCACGTCGGGCGGACGAAGCCGTTCTGGGAGGGATTCTTGCCGACATTTACGGAGCACTTCCCCGACGCCGAGGGCGTAACCGCTGAGGCGGCTTATCGGGCGGTCAACCGGATCTATCCGGACAACCTGATCCGGGTCGAGGCGGACGAACTGACCTACCACATGCATATTCTGCTCCGCCACGAGATCGGGCGCTCGTTCGTTCACGGCGAGATCGACGTCGAGGAGATTCCACAGGTCTGGAACGACAGGATGGAGGAGTACCTCGGGGTTCGGCCCGATTCTGACGCCAATGGAGCCCTTCAGGACATTCACTGGTCGACGGGGTTTGCCGCCTTCGAGAGCTATACGATCGGGTCCGTGCTCGCGGCCCAACTCGACCACGCCATGCGCCAGGACCTCGACGACGTCGACGGGCTGATCCGGGAGGGTGAGTTCGAGCCCATCCACGAATGGATGACCGAGAACGTCCACAGTCACGGAAAACAGTATCGGACGGACGAACTGATCGAGGAGGCCACGGGCGAACCGCTGACGGCCGACTACTTCGTCGAGTACGCCCGCGAGAAGTTCACTGACCTGTACGGATTGTAGCGGATCGCCAGTCACTCGTCGGAAACTGGCAACGAACCCCTCGGTCTTTTCGTTCGGTCCCGCGTAATTTTGCGTGCCAATGACTTTCAAGACGGTCAAAACGGATCGGGAGGGGTATGTCGGACTCGTAACGCTCGATCGCCCGGCGTCGATGAACACGTTCAGCACACAGCTCGCGGTTGATCTGGACGACGCGCTCTGGGAGTTGGAGGACGACGAAGACGTGCGGGCCGTCGTTGTCGACGGAGCGGGGCGAGCGTTCTCCGCAGGGATCGACGTAAGCGAGCACGGGGACTACGAGACCGAGGCGGAGTACGAGGAGTGGGTGTCGAAAATGGAGGTGCCCTTCGTGACCCTCCGGAACATGGAGACGCCCGTGATCGCCGCGGCCCACGGCCACGCCGCCGCCAACGGCGTCGGCCTGGTGGCAGCCTGCGACCTGGCCGTTGCCGCGGAGGGCACGCAACTTGGTGCGACTGCGCCGAAGGTTGGGCTCTTCTGTATGGGGCCGGCCGTCCCGCTCCGGCGAACCCTCCCCGACAAACGGACGCTCGAACTCATCCTGACCGGGAAGCTCATCGACGCCGAGACCGCTCTCGACTGGGGTTTGGTCAACGAGGTCGTTCCCGAGGACGAACTGCAAGAGGCCGCGACGGACCTCGCGAACGAGATCGCGAGCAAGAGCCCGATGGCCATCCGGATGGGCAAGACCGCCTACGACGAGATGGCCGACATGGACTACGAGGAAGCGCTCGCGTACTCCAACGGGCGCTTCGCCGAACTCTGTGCGACCGCGGACGCCGAGGCCGGCATCGCTGCGTTTCTCGACGGTGACCCTTTGGATGCCGACGAATGGCCCGGTAAGTGAAACCGTCGCACGCTTCCAGCAGTTTCAAGCCGTTGCCCTCACTTTCTCCGTCGATGACGGTGCCGCAGTACCCGGACAAGCACGACGCGTCGGCGCTGATTACGCCAGATCGAGGTGAGGAATCGGACCCCGACGACGATCCGATACGGATGACCGACCTGCCCGCCGGAGTCGTGCTTACGTTCCAGCCGGAGCTGTTCGAGCACGTCGTAGAGGAGCGGGCCAGCGAGGAAATCGAAGACATCGGCGGCCTCTTCTCGCTGTATCGGCTGTCCGACCATCCGGCGGTTGCCGTCGCGGGCGACTTCGGCATCGGGGCCCCCACCACCGCCATGGTTGTCGAACAACTGGCTGCCGGCGGGGTCGAACGCTTTTGCATCGCGGGTATCGCGGGTTGTCTCCAGTCCGATGTCGGGATGGGCGAACCGGTCGTCTGTACCCGGGCGCTCCGCGACGAGGGCGTGTCGCACCATTACCTCGCCCCCGGTCGGTGGGCGACGGCTGACGAAGCCATGGTCCAGCGGTGCCAGTCCGCTGCCGAGGCGGCCGGGGTTCCGGTCCACCGCGGGCCAACCTGGACGACCAGTGCGGTCTATCGCGAAACGATTCCTGAAATCGAGCGCTACGCCGAGGAAGGCATCGTGACCGTGGACATGGAGGCGGCCGCCCTGTTCGCCGTCGCCGAATATCGGGACGTCGAGGCCGGGGCGTTATTCACGGTCAGCGACTATCTCGGCCCGGACGAGTGGGATCCACGGTTCGACGCGACCGACGAGCACCTGCAGCAATTGTTCGACGTGGCTACGGCGGCGGTCGATTAAACCCCCCGATCCGGTGTCTCTCGAACTGCCATAACTCCCAAAACATGGCCCGTGTTATCGCAAGTCGATGTGCGAATCGATACTGATACCGACCGACGGCAGCAGCGGGATGTCGTCGGTCGCAGAGCAGGCGCTGACCCTGGCCGAGCAGTTCGACGCGACGCTCCACGTCCTCTACGTCGTCGACGATCGGGCGCACGCAAGTGTCCCAGACGAAGCCCGCCACACGGTCCGTGAAACCCTCGAAGAGGACGGCAAGACGGCGAGGAAGACCATCGCCGAACAGGCCGTCGATCGGGGACTGTCGGTGACCCGCGAAATCAGGTAGGGAAACCCGCCGGGCGCCATCATCGCGTCCGCCGACGAGAACGAAATGGACCTGATCGTGTTGGGGACCCACGGCCGAACTGGCTACGAGCGATACCTGTTCGGGAGTGTCGCCGAGAAGGTCGTCCGAATGGCAGAACGCGCTGTCATGACCGTGTATGTCGAGGGCGAGGCCGACGAGAAGCGCGGGGTGCAAGCGATGGAACCAGTTGCCGAGGGCAATCCCAGCGGACGGTGATCGGGGGACGCTGGATTAGAAGAACTGGAGCAAGTCGTCCCGCTTCTGTTCGTGTAATCGCTCGCGGACTGCCTCGGTGAGGGGGTCCACCGTCCCCCGTTTGGCGCTGATCGGGGCGATCCGGTCGCGCCACTGTTGCCACGGCGGATACAGGCCCAACCGATCGCAGATATCGTCGAGGCGGTCGTCACGATCGTCGACCTTGTCCATCTTGTTGACCGCGACCACGGTTGGGATCCCGACGTCCTGGAGGAAGCCGTACATCTCGACGTCGTATGGGATCTCCTCCGGGCCGGAATGGCGGTCGATGATGTCGACGGCACTCTTCCCGTCCATTACGAGGATGGCGACGAGAATCCCGTCCGCATACTCCTCGACGTAGCGCACCACGTTCGTCTTGATCTGCTCGCGGTGCTCCTCCGGGACGCCGGACATGAAGCCAAAGCCCGGGAGGTCCGTGATCACGAAGTCCTCGCTGGCCCAGTCGTAGTGGTTGGGTTCGCGGGTGACGCCCGGTTTCTGGCCCGTATCGAACGCATGCCCCGTAATTTCCCGCATTACCGTCGACTTCCCCACGTTCGACCGTCCGACCAGGATCACCTCCGCGTCGCGGTCCGGGCGCGTCTCGAACATACGACGGCATTACCGCGAGGGTGAGAAAAGGCTGTCGAGGCCGGACGTTCCGCACCGATTCGTGGCGTCCTGGATTAGTCGCAGATTTCCCAGCGGGTGCCCTCCTCGGCGTCATAGGCCGCCTGGACGAACGATTGGGCCAGGTACGGGCGCTGCTTCGCAAACCCGAGTTC